>CAZULR010000053.1:0-11761 GCA_964621235.1 uncultured Acidimicrobiaceae bacterium | reverse complement strand
GTACTCGACGACCGGCGACGACTCGGACTGCGTCTGGTCCGGGACCATCCACTTGACGCCGAGGTGGGTGGCGTTGGACGTCGACACGGTCGGGTCGGCCGACGTCCCCGTGTCGGAGGCGTCGTACCCGTACTTCGGCCACGTGTAGTTGACCGCCGCGGTACGCGCCGCAGCTCCGGCTGGTTCGATCAGGGATGTGGAACCCGCCAGGGATCCCAACAACACCAGTGCGGCGGCAATTGCCCCCCACACCCGATACGTGACCGGTCCATGCCCCATAGTCGCCCCCGCTCCTCACTGCGATCCGATGTACCGCAGATCTCCTCAGGCACTACGTCGGTATTTCGGTATCGAACCTTTAGGAATTATCTGGAATTACTCGAGAGGTGCTCGGAGAGCCCTCCGTCGGAAGTCCATTCCTCTCCGCCCGTGCGGGCCCACGGTGCGGGGGCGACCGTTATCGACGACGGAGTTCGGGTAGAGATGGTTGTCGAGCCGACCAGGAAGCAGGCATCCCGTGGCATTCGGAGCTGACGCAACAACATCGGTGCCGTTCCGTTGAGCACACCGGACCGCTACGCGACACGGTGCGAGGACGGCCTGTGACAAGAGCGAGCACGGGCGCGCGCCGTGTCCGGAGGATGACCGTCCCCGTGGTGGTGGTCGTCCTGCTGGTGGTTGTCGCCTACGTCGTGTGGAGGCCCACGAATGGACCGCAGCGCCGTGCCGCTCCTGTGCCGCAGACACCGTCGACGATGCCCCCCGGCCAGGGATCGGCACCTCCCCGGGGATCCGTCGGCTCCGCAGCCGACCTGCCCGGTCCTTCCGGGGCATCGGGCATCGCCCTCGGGATCTACGTCAAGCCCGGTGGTGTCTCCGGCGACCAGGAAGCGGCCATCGGAAGCTTCGAATCGAGCATCGGTCGGCGCCTCTCGATCATCCAGACATTCACCGGCTGGCAGACGGCATCCGGCGCGCCGGTCCCGTTTCCCAGCACGTTCGCGACCTACGTGGAGAGCGTCGGTGCTACCCCGATGATCACCTGGCAGCCCGAACAGGCCGTCACGGCGAGCCAGTCACCTGACGGGAAGCTGAGCGACCAGCCCGACTTCTCCTTGAGCCAGCTGTCCTCGGGTCGGTACGACAGCTACATCCGGTCGTGGGCGGTCGCGGCGAAGGCATTCGACCGGGTCGTCTACGTCCGCATGATGCACGAGATGAACGACAAAGCGTACCCCTGGAGCGTCGGGGTCAACGGCAACACCGGTGCCGACGAGTACATCGCGGCGTGGCGGCACATCGTCGGCATCTTCCAGTCCGAGGATGCGACCAACGTGCAGTTCGTGTGGTGCGTCGGTGCGAAGCCGGCCATCCCGAACCCAGCCGTCTACTTTCCCGGCGACAGCTACGTGTCATGGATCGCACTCGACGGATACAACCGCGGCACGCCGTGGCGGTCGTTCACCTCGATCATGAGTCAGGCCTACGCCGAGATCACGGCCGTGAGTCCACTGCCCGTCATGATCGCCGAGACGGGTTCGGTCGAAGATCCCGGCAATCCGACGGCAAAGTCCAGTTGGATCTCGTCCGCCCTCGACCAGGAGATCCCGCAGTCGTTCCCGCGGGTCCGCGCGGTGCTCTACTTCGATGCACCCGGACGTGGGTTCTCCTACGCCCTGTCGTCATCGACGCAGGCCTTGCAGGCGTTCGCGCAGGTGGCGGGCTCCGCCGGTTACCAGGCACGTCTCCAAACCTGACGGGCCGGAGACAGGCCACCTCCTGGTGACGCGGTGACCACGGTGGTCTTGTCGCTTCCGGAACCAGCCGTGAGTCAACCGGGATGACCTCGGTCGGGGCGGGCACAGATGCAGCCAGTTCCCACGCAAGCGACCCCGATTCCCCACAGCGTTGCCAGCGCAACGAACGGAACCGATCATCGAGGTTCCCTCTCCCCGAGATGGTGATGTGGAGTGGATTCGGTCCTGGAGCTGCGCCGATCGCGACCTCCAGGACTGGCCGTCACTGGCCGGTATGGCCTTGTAGGTGCCGAGAATCCGGTCCGGCCAGATCAGGCTCCCGGCCGATTGTCGTGAATCAGATCGAAGCCTGCACTCCTGAGACACAGATCCCATGGCTCGGGATCACCGATGGGCGGTGGAGATTCTGCGTGGAGCATGGCCAGTTGATCCGGGACCCGGTGACGCCGGTGTCCGTTGTGGCGGGCGACGCACTCGGCCAGGACTCGCTCTGGATGCCGGCGACCGAGGATCAGCCTCCGATCGCGGCATTCACCACGAAGGGTCCCGATGAGGTGTTCGGCGAAAGCAGGTGCTCGGGGAGTTCCCGCCGGGGTGCAGCTGACGCGAATGCCCGCAGCAATGAGGTCCTCGTCGAAGCTCGAGGTGAGCGTGGTCGCTCTGTCGAAGATGAGGAACCTGACGAGTTGGACCCGTTCGTTCAGGGCCAAGCTCAGGTCCTCGCCTGCTGGGTGACCCGGGACCAGGTCGAATGAGCCGTGACCCCGGTCAGGTACACGCATCGGGTATCGAGCCCGAAGAAGAAGAGGGCGTAGAAACGCTTCAGCGTCAAGGTGTGGACCGAGAGGAAGTGGCAGGCAACCAGCGAGGATGCCCGGGAACGGAGGAATTCGTTCCCTGTTGACCCCTTGCGCATGGGCGGTCGAGCGGCCATCGATCTCCCGAGCGATGTCCGATGTGCCATGAACGATGGACAACGAGCATCCGAAGGGTGTACACCGTCGAGAACGCGGGAGACCCGAGGGGGGACACATGCAGGTGCGTTCGCAGGGTCGCAGGATCGCGCTGGCGGTATCGCTCGTCCTCTCCTTCAGCTTCCTGGCCGCCACGATGACGGCGCCTGCTTCCGCCGACGCCGCTCCATCCCACAAGGGAGCGATCGCCGTCGCTCCGAGCGGCTACTGGACGGTGGCTTCCGATGGTGGGGTCTTCTCCTTCGGCAACGCCACCTTCCACGGCTCGACCGGAGGCATGCACCTCAACGCCCCGATCGTAGGGATGGCGGCGACTGCCTCCTCCAATGGCTACTGGCTGGTGGGAGCCGACGGTGGAGTCTTCGCATTCGGCGATGCGGGGTTCTTCGGCTCCATGGGCGGCCAGCACCTCAACAAGCCGATCGTCGGCATGGCCGCCACCGCGGACGGTCAGGGCTACTGGCTGGTCGCCTCTGACGGTGGCGTCTTCGCCTTCGGCGACGCCGGGTTCCGTGGCTCGATGGGGAACATGCCACTCAACCAGCCGGTCGTGGGGATGGCGGCAACCGGGACCTCGAACGGCTACTACCTGGTCGCCTCCGACGGCGGCCTGTTCTCGTTCGGCGACGCCGTCTTCTACGGGTCGATGGGCGACCGGCGACTCAACCGGCCGGTCGTGGGAATGGCCGCACTGCCCGGAGGTGACGGCTATCGACTCGTCGCCTCCGACGGTGGTCTGTTCTCGTTCGGTAGCGCCGGCTATTACGGCTCCGCCGCCGGCACCACGCTGAGCCAGCCCGTGGTCGGCATGGCCGACACGCCTGACGGACTCGGATACTGGCTGGTAGGCGCCGACGGCGGCATCTTCTCCTACGGCGAGTCGGCCTTCCACGGATCCACCGGTGGCACGGAACTCAACCAGCCGATGGTGGGCATGGCCTCACTGGGCTTCACCGTCGGTGGGCGTGCGTTGCTGGTCGGCACCTTCAACGGCATCCCCGGTGAGTACCAGACCATCCAGGCTGCGGTGGACGCGGCTCAGCCGGGCGACTGGATTCTGATCGCCCCCGGCGATTACCACGAGAACGACGACATCACCAACCCGCCGACCTCCAGCGACATCGCCGATGGCTGGTACGGCGGGGTGGATGTGGACACCTCGAACATCCACATCCGCGGCATGAACCGGAACTCAGTGATCGTCGACGGCACCAAGTCGACCGCCTCCACTCCCTGCAGTAGCAATACGGCAGACCAGAACTTCGGGGTCGACAACGGCGGTACCCCGGCCGGGAGGAACGGCATCCTGGTCTGGAAAGCCGACAACGTGAGCATCGAGAACCTCACCGCCTGTAACTTCCTGTCGGGCAACGGTGATGCCGGCAACGAGATCTGGTGGAACGGCGCCCCGTCGGAGAATGGCCCGCTGGGAGTCACTGGGCTCACCGGGAACTACCTGACCACGACCTCCACCTACTACGACCCCACGAACAAGGGAACGGCTGCGGGCTACGGGATCTTCTCGTCGGCGGCGGCCGGCCCGGCGGTCTGGAACAACATCTACGGATCCAACTTCAATGATTCAGGGATGTACGTGGGTGCCTGCCGCCAACAGTGCGACGCCTGGATCCACAACGCCTGGATGGAGTTCAACCCGCTGGGGTACTCGGGGACCAACTCCGGGGGCACCTTGGTCGTCTCCGACTCGCAGTTCGACAACAACCAGGACGGCTTCGACACCAACACCCAGATCGCCAGCGATCCGCCACCCGGACAGATCGGCACCTGCCCCGGCAACGGCGTCAGCGGCATCACCCACACCACGTCGTGCTGGGTGTTCGAGCACAACGACGTCCACGACAACAACAACCCCGACGTGCCACAGAGCGGGTATGCCGGAGCCGGACCGGTCGGGACCGGCATGACGATCTCCGGTGGCCGGAACGACACCATCATGAACAACAGTTTCGTCCACAACGGCAGTTGGGGCGCCCTCTTCGTCCCCTTCCCCGACTCCGACACCCCGCCGGTGGGCGTGACCTGCGCGGGCTCGGGGGGCGCCGACTTCTCGTCGCTCGGCTTGGGGTGCGTCTACGACACCCAGGACGACGCGCTGCTCAACAACACGTTCAGCCAGAACGGGTTCTTCGGCAATCCGACCAACGGCGACTACGGGCAGGTCACCCTGACCGGTGGCCACCCGCAGAACTGCTTCGCCGGCAACGTGACCGCCGCGGGTGCCCCCGCCTCAGGCACGCCGTCGAACCTGGAGCAGACCCAGGCGACGTGTGGTCCGATCACCGCCGGGGCCAACACCGGCGGCGCGCTCCTCAACGAGGTGCTCTGCGCCTCGGGCCTACTCGGGACCGGCAACCCGCCCTGCTCCCCGTCGGACAGCTATCCGAGGACCGGGACGGTGACCCTGAAGCCGCTGCCATCCAATCTTCCCACCATGCCCGACCCGTGTGCGGGGGTTCCGGACAACGCCTGGTGCAGGTCCGGCCAACCGGTCTGAGGCGTCCTGGTGGCCTCGGGTGAGACGCCCGGGCCACCCATGAACGGCTCGGACGGCCGGCCCGGTCGGGCGGGGCAGAGCGACGGCATCGCTGGCCAGACGAGCACAGTGAGTTCGTCGGATGCTGCGGCAAGGGTCGGTCCAGGGCGTGCGTCCATTCCGAGCTCGCAGTAACCCCGGCGCAAGCTCTGGAGGTGTGCAGGACCCGCTGTCGCCCCTGGCCACCGTGGCAGGCGGGAGCTCGACACCCTCACGTTGGCCGGGCGTCTGCTCCGGTATCGGGATCGGGCACGTTTCCGGAGACGATGGCGGCGATCGTCACCTGGTCGAGCGAGGACTGCAGTGCGGTGCTGACCGCCGTCCATGCCGCACCCAGGTATTCGGCTGGGCCGTCGTAGTGGGTGCCTTCGACCGCGTACCCACGCACCTCGGCGAGGGTGTCCACCAGTGGCCGGATGGCGTCGGCCAAGCTGATCTCCGACGCCGGCCGGGCCAGTCGGTAGCCTCCATCGGCCCCTCGCTTGCTGGTCAGGAGCATCGCCCGCCGCAAGTCATTGAGAATCGCCTCGAGAAACTTGTGGGGCAGCCCCTGGGAGTTTGCCAACTCCACGGCGGTCATCCCCCCATCGGCGTCGGCCAACGCGCAGAGGACCCGCACTCCGTAGTCGACCTTGGCCGAAATGCTGACCACCGCAGTGCCACCCGACGACCTCCGGCGGCGGGCGGCGCGATCAGCCCGGTCGGGTGAGTCCATGGCGACGGCCGGATCAGGAGATCGACTGATCGATGAGTCCGTAGCGACGACGGACGCCACGATCGATCCGCGAGAAGGCCACGTCGACCACAATCCCGATGAAGACGATGACGATCATCATGGCCACCACCACCGCCCACTCGCCCTGGGTGACCGCGTTCACGGTGCGACCTCCGAGGCTGAGGGGATTCACCAGGACTAGGAATTCCCCGGCCATCAGTGCGTGCCACGCGAACGCCCAGCCCTGCTTCATGCCGCCGAGGATGGTGGGGAACGCAGCCGGCAGGACGACGTGGCGTTCGAGAGAGAGGCCCCGGGCACCCAGCATCCGGCCGACCCGGAGGAAGCCCGGGGGCACCTGGTCGATACCGCCGATGAACCCGTTGGCCACGGCTGGTGCTGCTCCGAGGATCATCATCATGATGATCGCGGTCGAGGACACACCGAAGAGCATGATGGCCAGCGGATACCAGAGCACCGACGGCATCGTCTGCATCCCGGTGATGAGCGAGCCGACCCCGGCCCGCAGCACCGGCACCCGAGCCACCGCGGTCCCCACGACTCCGCCTACCAGGAGCACCAGTAGGTACCCGACGATCGCCTGCTGGGCGGTGACCCAGCAGGCCTGCCAGAACAGGGAGGTGCCGAGCAACTCCCACAGCTGGCGGGCGACCGCATCCGGTGACTGGAGGATGTAGGGCTTCCAGTGGGCCCAGACCGCGACCTGCCACGCCAGCAGAATCAGACCGAGGGCCACCAGTTTGGGCCAGGTGGCCCGCCACAGGCGGCGGGAGAGACGGTCGTGAGTCGGCCGACCCAGGTCGTCAAGGGCGTCCAGGCCGGCCAGTGCCTGGTCGAGGGTGGGGCCGGTGGCAAGGGTGGCGGTGTGGTCAACGGCCATGGCGGCCCACCTCCGAACGGAGCTGGTCGGTGACGGTCGCCGCCAGGGTGGCGATCTCCGGGGAGTCGATCCTTCGGGGCCGGGCCAGGTCGACCGGGAAGGTCGCGGCCACCCGTCCGGGACGGCTGGTGAGCAAGACGATGCTGTCTCCCAGGCGGGCCGCCTCGCGGACATTGTGGGTGACGAACAGCACGGTGAACCGCCGCTCCAGCCAGAGCGCTTCGAGCTCGTCGTGGAGAAGGTCGCGGGTAATGGCGTCGAGTGCACCGAACGGCTCGTCCATCAAGAGGAGGTCGGCGTCCTGGGCCAGGGCCCGGGCCAGAGCGGCCCGTTGGCGCATGCCGCCGGACAGCTCGTGGGGGCGCTTGGCACCGAAGCCGCCCAGGTGCACCCGCTCCAGCAGGTCGGCTGCCACCGACCGCCGCTCGGCCTTGGGGATGCCGCGCAGACGCAAGGGGAGCTCGACGTTGGCGGCCACGGTCAACCAGGGGAACAGGGCCGAGTCCTGGAAGAGCATGGCGGTGGATGTGCCCCGGGCCGTGCCCTCGGGGCTCGAAACGGTGACCGTCCCGACGTTCGGTCGGTCGAGACCGGCGATCAGGTTGAGCAATGTGGTCTTGCCGCACCCCGAGGCACCGACCAGGCAGACGAACTCGCCCGGTCTGACGTCGAGTGAGACGTCCTGGAGGGCGACCACCCCGGACTCGGCGTCACCGTGGCGCTTGGACACCCCGTCGAGAGTCACCGACGGGGCACTGCGCACGTCGGCCGTCGGGCGCGTGCTGGCGGTAAGGATGCTCACGATGCCGCCACGGTGGGGGAGCCCGCACGCTGCAGGAGCTGGTTGATCGGACCCAGGTCGAAGATGCCGGCGATGTTGGTCGTCTTGAACCCGGCGGCCTTGGCATGGACCAGGTCGGTCAGGATCGATGACGCGATGGGGTCGTTCGTGAAGGTCATGTCCGACCACGCCGTGGCCAGTTCCGACGCCTTGAGCGGCTTGCCGGTGACCGTCGCCAATTCGGTGTTGGCGGCGGCCTGGGCCGAAGCAGGGTTGGCGCGGATGTAGGCCGTGGTGGCCAGCTGTCCCTTGAGGAGGTCGGTGACTACCGAGGGATGGGACGCGAGGAAGTCGGTGCTGACCACCAGCACCGTGGTGGAGAACAGCCCCTTCGGCCAGAGCGACTTCTCGTTGACCAGGACGTGGCCGTGGCCTTCGTCCACCATGCGGGTCGCCCACGGTTCGGGCACCCAGGCACCGGCGATGGTGCCGGCCTCGAAGGAGGCCAAGGTGGTGGAGTTGTCTTCGGGAAGAATGGTGACTTCGCCGCTGCCGCCGTCCGGCCCGGGGTAGGTCAGGCCCTGCTTGGAGAGCCAGGTGCGCAGGGCCACGTCCTGGGTGTTGCCAAGCTGGGGTGTGGCGACGGTCTTGCCCTTCAGCTCGGCGGCCGAGGTGATGCCGGGGGCCACCACGAAGGCCGCGCCGCCGGATGTGGCGCCCGAGATGATCCTGATGGCCTTGTTGCCTTGCGAATAGGCGGTGATTGCCGAGTTGGGACCCATGTAGGCGGCGTCGAGAGACCCGGCCAGCAGCGCCGTGACCTCGGCTGGCCCGGCATTGAAGGTGCTGGTCTGCAACGTGGCGTTGGACGGGAGGTTCCGGGCCAGGATGCCCTTCTGCAACCCGACCAGGGCGGCGCCGTGCGTCAGGTTGGTCAGGTAGCCGAGGCGCACGGTCACCGGCGCTCCCGTGGTGGTGGCGCTGGCGGCGCCCGACGTGCTCGTCGACGAACTGCTCGAACCGGAGCTGCATGCGGCGGCGAGCAGTGCCAGGCCGCTGACCGAGGCGATGGCGAGTAGGCGGCCGGCACGTTGGAAACTGGGGAACGAGGTCATGGCACTCCTGTTGGTTCTGATCCGATCGCCGGGGCGCCCCGTGATCTCCTTGTTCCATAGTATAGAGCTAGGAATAAATGCGCAAGGGGGCCAGTGGGTCCCGTGGGTCCCATGGGTATTGATGACCGGCCCAGTCGCGGCGGTCGATCGTCGGTCGCGAATCGGCACGTGCCAGCGGCAAGTTGAACGCAGTGCAGTTGGTGCCGAGAAGGCCATCCGGGCGCGGTGACCAGCACGTTCCCGGAATCGCCCGAGTACGTGGCACTGGGCCGCGGCCCGTTCGTATCTCTGCCCCGCTGGCTCCAGAATTCTCCAATTGGTGCGGCTGAGCCGGCGAAAAGGGATCGAGCTGGCGATCGAGCTCGTCATGCCCCGTCACGAGGTGACTGAGCTCCGTCGCCAGGTGGTCCGGCCAGGTCCGGTGCCTCACGATCGAGCCCGGTCGCTGAAGCGCCTCGACGGTCACTTCTTCATCGAGCTCGCTACCCGCCGGTGCACGTGGCCGGGGTCACCGCCCATCTCGTCACCGGCGTGGATGACATGTTGGCACCTACGAGCTCACTTTCTCATTCGGACCTTCCGTCACCCGTCAAGGCAAGATGGTCGACCGATAGGGAAGCGTCACCACCGTTGGTGACCGGATCGCCGGGTGAGATATGGCCTTGGCCGACGGTACGAATATCGCATTGGTGGAACTGGCTATCGGAGCTGAACTGCTGGCTGTTGCCAGCCAGACGGTAAGTCGGCGAAGTACCTCCAGCGGCGGGAAGTCTACGGGCAAGATCATCTCGCCGAGAAACGACATCTTCGCAACAAGACTCGCCAATGGCGCGGCTTCCTCGCAAGCGGTCACCGTCGGCCTCAAGTCGTACGAGTTGACGCCCAAGAGCACCATAGGGCCGAGCATCGACGCAGTGAATTCAGCCTCGATGCGTGCACGGACCTTCCCGGCCACGACGAGCTGCTGACGCTCGGGCTACGGACGAGAAGAGTGCCACGCCGTACGTCTGTCGGTGCCAGAAGCATCGTCTACCGATCTCCATGAAGACGAGGCAATGGAGTTGGCGGAGCAGCATGCCGTCGACAGTGGAGGCGCACGTCAGCCAGGCGGACCACAATCTCCAGGGTTTCCACCGGAGCTTCGGGCGACCAGCCACCTGTTGGGTAGGTCCGGCTTCCGACGGGCCGGTTGCCGACGCCAGCGCCGCAGGGTGAAGAGCTGGACGAAGAAGCGACCGCGCTCTGCCGGGTCAACATCCGGCCGAGGCAACGAGCATCGGTCCGCCGGACAACGAGCCGGGCGTGCCACGCGGTCACTGATGACGGTCACGTTGTGACGCAGAATGACGATTTCGGTGGCTAGTTCCACCTGTTGGGTCCGTGCAATCTCAGGATCTGCAGAGTCCCGTGGAAGGCGAGAGACACAGAGGAGAGGGCGACAATCTCATGAGCTCGGACAACTCGTTCGCAGTAGAACTCCCAGTTCAATGGCACCGATGACGTCGCGGGCCATGAGGTGCTTTCCACTGGCTGGCGATGGCGTTCACATCGCGGATTTCACCCTGACCGAGCCGGGCTGAGGGCACCGATCGACGAATGCCCGACGTAGGGGACTTGGCGCCATATTCAACAGTTGCCAACCGCCCCCGGGCGGCGTACCTTACCGTTTAGCCACTGAGGTCATTGGGTCGTCAGCGACGGGGGGAACTGCCGCCGACGACGAGTTGCACAACCAGGGGGGTAGGACATGTCCCGACAGTACTTTGGCGGACGTCGCCGCGGCCTTACGCTGAAATTGGTGGTAGCAGGCGTCGTCGTCATGGGCGGCGTGCTGAGCACGACCGCCCTGCCCGCCGCCGCGTCGGCCGCGCCGGTGGTCGCCAATGGCAGCGCCGCCTATACGCCCGGCACCACGTCGCCGCCCGACCAGTTCAACGTGCTCACGCTGGTCTCCGGAGGCGCTGCATCGGTCAACACCTCGTCGCTCCTCGTCGTCTCCCAGCCCGCCAGCGGTAGCGCGATCGTTTCCACGACGGCGAGCAGCGGGATCATCACCTATTCGCCGACCGCCGGAACGACGGGCGTCCAAACCCTCACGTTTGCCTACTGCGCACCGGGGGACACCTACCCGAGTCCCGGTAACTGCACGTCCGCCACGCTGACCTACGCCCCGACCACCGCGCAGTACTTCGGCGGTCAGGTGGAGGGACAATCGGTCGACGAGGGAATCGACACCGCGGTGACGGTGCCTCCCAGCGTCGTACAGGGCTCAGCGTTCACCATGACCGTGGCCCCGGCCGCCTCCAGCGTGCCTTCGTCTGATTCCGGGGTCACCGTCAACAGCGCCTCGAAGTTCTCCTTGGTGATGCCCGTACCCAGTGGCTTCACCTATGTCCCGGGTTCGATCAGCGTGGCCGGTGGGGACACCAACACCACGGGACAGTTCAGCGCCACGTACTGCACGGCACCGGTCGCGAACGTGTGCACGGCCCAGATCGCCAGCGGCAATTACAAGACCGTCTATCCCTATATCCAGACCTATCTCGCCACCACCATCACCGGCGGCAGCAACCTGACCTTGCCCACGGTCACCGCCCAGTTCACGGCGAGCGGCTCCGTGGGCACCGTGGTGCCGGTGGTGTTCACCGAGTTCTATCTGACCACTTCGGTCCAGATCGTCGGCAGCGTGAACTTCGACGGCTTCCCCTCCTGTGCGTCGTGTGGCTCGTCCAATCCACCCACGTACTCGGCTCCGGTGGCACAGGCCACCACCACCATCTCCGCGCCGGTCAGCAACACGGTGGCTGTGACTGGCGTGAACCCCGGCACCGGCTCGCCGTCCGGCGGCACCGCGGTCACCCTGACCGGGACCGATCTGGGCAGTGCCACCGCCGTCGACTTCGGCCCCGGCAACCCCGGGACCATCACCGCCGACTCGGCCACCTCGATCGCGGTGACGTCGCC
>CAZULR010000052.1:0-11948 GCA_964621235.1 uncultured Acidimicrobiaceae bacterium | reverse complement strand
GGAACGTAGGCCTCGGGCTGGTAGTAGTCGTAGTAGGAGACGAAGTACTCCACCCGGTTCCTCGGGAAGAACTCCTTCAGCTCGGCGGCCAGCTGGGCGGCCAGTGACTTGTTGGGCTCGATGATCAGCGTGGGCCGCTGGACGGCCTCGATGGTCCAGGCGATGGTGGCTGTCTTGCCGGATCCCGTGATGCCGAGGAGGGTCTGGTAGCGGTCGCCGCGCTCCAGGCCCTCGACCAGGCCGGCGATGGCCTGGGGCTGGTCTCCGGCGGGACGGAAGGGGGAGATGACCTCGAAGGGCGGCACGTCGACAAGGGTACCGGGAGGGTGTGTCACCCACGCCGGGACGGCGGGCGTCCCGGCCTCAGGTCGACGGTCCGGCGCCGTCGGCGACCGGGTCGCGCTGGGGCAGCGCCTGCAGCTCGGCCCACACCCGGTCGACCTCCGCGGCCAGGTGCTCGGCGTCGCCCGAGTTGTCGATCACGTAGTCGGCCCCCTCGAGGCGCTCCTCGCGGCTCGGCTGGGCGGCCATCCGGGCCCGCACGTCATCCTCGGACATGCCCCGCTGTCCCACCAGGCGCTCCAGCCGCACCTCGGGGGACACGTCGACCACGACCACGGCGTCGAGGTCGAGGAGGTCCCGGTGGAAGACCTTGAGGAGCGGGATGTCCATGACGACGATCTCGTCGGTCCCCTTCCAGGCGTCCTTGCCCTCGATCATGGCCACGCCCACCGCCGGGTGGACGATGGCGTTGAGGTCGGCAACGGTGGCCGGGTCGGCGAACGCCACCTCGGCGAGCTTGGGGCGGTCGATGCGCCCATCGGGATCGAGGATCCCGGTTCCGAACCGGTCGACGAGCGCCTGGTGGGCTGGCGCCCCGGGCTCGACCACCTCACGGGCCACCGTGTCGGCGTCCACCAGGCGGGCGCCCCGGGCCACGAGGAGCGCGGCCACGGTCGATTTTCCGGCACCGATGTTGCCGGTCAGGCCGACGGTCAGCACGTGGCGCTCCCCGGACCCGTCACGCCGGACGCCGCGGCCGTGAGGCCGTGGCGAACAGCACCATCGTCGTCCGGTCGAGGTCGTCGGTGACGAAGAAGTCGTCCGCCGAGATCCCGGTCGCGCCGCCCGAGTCGCCACGGGCGATCACCTTGTAGGCGAGGGGCAGGATCCGCGTGTAGATGCCGACGTACCAGGACCTCGGGATCTTGTGCCGGAGGTCCAGGACGTCGAGGCGGAGCACCTTCTCGGCCTTGACCCGGCGGGCGGTGAAGTCGGCCTTGGCGCGGGGCACGGCGTCGAGGCCCTGGATGGTGACGTCGTGGAAGTGCCGGGACAGCAAGGCCGTCAGCTCGGGCGGTTCGAACAGGTGGATGTGGAACGGGTTCTCGAAGTCCGCCGGCTCGTTCGGCGTCAGGAAGAAGACGGTCCCGTCGTCGCCGAGCACCCGGGCCAGCTCCGCCACGTGGCCCTCCGGCTCGTCGAAGTGCTCGATCAGGTGGGACGAGCAGGCCCAGTCGAAGCTCCCCTCGGCGAACCCGAGGGCGAGGGCGTTCATCTGGGCGGTGACCAGGCCGTCGGAGCCGTAGTTCCGCTTCGCCTCCTCCACGGCCTCGGCGCTGTAGTCGACGCCGACCACCCGGCGGTCGGGTGCGAGGAAGCGGGCCGACTCGAAGCCCTGGCCGCACCCGACGTCCAGGACGGTGCCGGACCCCAGTCGCTCGATGATGGTGCGGTAGCCGGCGGCGTGGAGCGCCAGCAGGGAGTCGGGCGTGACCCCCTGCTGGGGGCGCTCGCCCGTGAGCTGACGGCCCTTGCGGTCCGCGGTGGCTGCCGATCCGGCGGGCACGTGCGCCGTGCTCATAGGGGCGACCCGCCCGGACACCGACGCTGCTGCTGGTCCCACTGGTCCATCTGGCTCCCCGTCCTCGTCCCGGCGCCCGGTGCTGCCGTGACGGCGCTGCGGTTGTTTACACTACCGACCACTCGTGCCAGCGACAGAACCCCCTCCTGCCGGGCCCACGGACCGGACCACCGGCCGGACGGGCTCCCTCTACGCCCGCCTGCGGTCGCCCGGTGCCCTGCGCACGTGGGTCGACTACCTGGCGCTGGCCCTCCTCGCCTTCGTGCCCATGCTGGCGGCCCAGCCCGGCGTGGTGACCGACGACACCAAGACCTACCTCTACCTCGACCCGGGCCGCTACGTCCGCCAGGCCGTGTCGGCGTGGGATCCCCACGTGGGCCTCGGCACCGTGACCCACGAGAACATCGGCTACCTCCTGCCCATGGGGCCCTTCTACTGGGTCATGGCCGAGCTCCACGTCCCGCTGTGGATCGCCCAGCGCCTGTGGATGGGGTGCCTGCTGTACGCCGCCGGGGCGGGGGCCCTGTACCTCTGCCGGGTGCTGGGCCTGTCCGGCGCCGGGCGGTACGTGACGGCGGTGGCCTACATGTTCACCCCCTACGTCCTGCAGTACTCGGGCCGCATCTCGGTGATCCTGATGCCGTGGTCCGGGCTCCCCTGGATGCTGGCCTTCGTGGTCCTCGCCCTGCGCAAGGGCGGTTGGCGCTTTCCGGCGCTGTTCGCCCTGGTGGTGGCCCTGGTCAGCGGGATCAACGCCAGCTCCATCCTGTACGTCGGGATCGCACCGGCACTGTGGCTCCCCTACGCCGTCCTCGTCACCCGGGACTCCACGTGGCGCAGGGCGTGGGGGGTGGCCTGGAAGGTGGCGGGCCTCACCGTGCTGGTGTCGCTCTGGTGGGCCGTGGGGCTGCAGATCGAGGCGGCCTACGGCGTCAACGTCCTCAAGTACACCGAGACGGTGCCGGCCACCAGCGGGGCGTCCCTCGCCTCCGAGATCCTGCGTGGGCTCGGCTACTGGTACTTCTACGGCACCGACCGTGTCGGGCCGTGGACGCAGACCTCGGTCGACTACACGCAGAGCATCGCCCTCATCGTGTGGAGCTTCAGCGTGCCGGTGCTGGCGGTGCTCGCCGCCTTCATCGCCCGGTGGCGGTACCGCAGCTACTTCCTGCTCCTGATGGTGCTGGGCATGGTGCTCGCCGTCGGCCCCAACCCCTACGAGCACCCCTCGGGCGTCGGGTCAGTCATCAAGAAGATCATGGTCGACACCACGGCCGGTCTGGCCATGCGGTCGACGGACCGCGCCTCGCCCCTCGTCATCCTCAGCCTGGCCGTCTTCCTCGGCGCCGGCGTCAGCGCCGTCTACCTCCGCGTCCGTGCCCTCGGACTGGTCGTGGGCGGTGGCGTCATCGTCGCCATCGCCGGCGCATCCACTCCGCTGTGGACCGGTCAGATCATCGCCGACGGCTTCACCCAGCCGGCCACGCCACCGCCCTACGTGCGCGCCGCGGCCAAGGCCCTCGACACCGCCCACCCTGGCACCCGCGTCTACGCGCTGCCGGGCAACAACTTCGGCGCCCAACGCTGGGGCGACACCATCGACACCGTCTACCCGGGCCTCATGACGCGGCCGTTCATCACCCACGAGCAGCAGATCATGGGCTCCCTGCCGACGGCGGACGTCCTGGAGGCGGTCGACGGGCCCCTGCAGGACGGCGTCATGAACTGGCAGGCCATGGCGCCCATGGCCTCGCTCCTCGACGCCGGTGACGTCCTCGTCCAGTACGACCAGGCCTACGAGCGCTACGACACCCCCGATCCCCAGTCGGTGGCCGCCCAACTGGCCACGACCCCACCCGGGCTGACCGACCCGGTCTCCTACGGCACACCCCGGCCGAACGTGCCCCTCCTCCCCCACTTCGATGAGGGCAGCCTGGCGCTGCCCGCCAACGCGGGGTGGCCCGCCCCCCTGGTCTCCTACACCGTGACCGACCCCCGGCCCATCGTCCGCACCGAGTCCACCGCCACGCCCCTGGTGGTGGCCGGTGACGCCAACGGTGTCGTGGCCGCCGCCTCGGTCGGCCTCCTCACCGGCAACCCGACCATCGTCTACGCCGGCACCCTCGACACCGACCGGACCCTGCAGCGCCAGACGCTGGCGAAGCCGGCTTCGCTGGTGGTCACCGACACCAACCGCAAGCAGGGCTACCGCTGGAACTCGCTCAACGAGAACACGGGCTACACCGAGACGGCGGCCCAGGGCCCCGACACGGCTGACCCGAGCGACGCGCCGCTCGACCTCTTCCCGGGTGCGCCGGCCGACTCCCAGACGACGACCGTGCTGTCCGGGGTGTCGTCGGTGACCGCCTCGTCCTACGGGTCGTCGATCACCTACCTGCCCGAGGACCGCCCGGCGGCGGCCCTCGACGGCAACACCCAGACGGCCTGGCTGACCAACTCGTTCGTCGGCCAGCTCGGCCAGTGGTGGCAGGTCGCCCTCGACCAGCCCCGCACCGAGGACCAGCTCCACCTGGTCCAGCCGCAGACAGGCGACCCCGACCGGCACATCACCCGGGTCACCCTGACCTTCGACGGCGGCCACCCGGTGTCGATCCCCCTGTCACCGGAGTCGCGCACGGCGGCCGGGCAGACGGTCACGTTCCCGGCCCGCACGTTCACCACGCTCCGGATCACGGTCTCGGGAGTGGTCGTCGACGACCCGTCGTCCCCCGTCGGGTCTCGCAGCTCGGTGGGCTTCGCCGAGGTCGGGATCCCCGGGGTGTCGGTCGACGAGACGGTGGCCATGCCCGAGGACCTGCTGCGGGCGGCCGGGGCGTCCTCCTTGGCGGACCGGCTGACGCTGGTCATGACCCGACTGCGGGCCTCGGGCACGCCGCCACGGGCCGACGTGGAACGCACCCTGCAGCGGACCTTCTGGCTGCCGACGGCCCGGACGTTCTCGCTGACCGGCCAGGCCCGGATCTCTCCCCTGGTGCCCGACGACGAGATCGACCGGCTGGTCGGCCGCCCCGGCTCCGACTACACCGGCACCGTCGCCTACTCGGAGGGCCGGCTGCCCAACGATCTGCGGGCGAACGCCATCGCCACCCTCGACGGCAACTCCTCGACGATCTGGGAGCCCGGGTTCGGGAGCACCCACCAGGCCGGGGAGTGGCTCCAGTACCACTTCGCCCGGTCCGTCAGCTTCGACCACCTGGACCTCCAGGTCGTGGCCGACGGGCAGCACTCGGTGCCGACCCAGGTGACGGTCAGCACCGACAGCGGGTCCGCCACCGTCCCCCTTCCGGCCCTGGCCGACAGCCAGGTGGCGGGGGCCGTCGTCGACGTGCGCGTCCCGCTGCCCACGCTCGACGGCCGGAACGTCCGCCTCACCTTCGACACCGTCCGGGACCAGGACACCCTCGACTACTACTCGCAGACGCCCATCGCCCTTCCCATCGGCATCGCCGAGGTGGGGATCCCCGGGGCCCCGGCGGCCGCGCCACTGGCGACCAACGTGCCGACCGGGTGTCGGAGCGACCTGCTGTCGGTCGACGGCGCCCCGGTGTGGGTGCAGGTGACCGGCACGACGGCCGACGCCCTGGACCGCAAGCCGTTGACCATCTCGCTGTGCGGCCCCGATGCCGGCGGCCTCGCCCTCGGTCCCGGCGACCACACCCTGCGATCCGCCCTGGGACAGGACATCGGCTACGACGTCGACCAGCTGGCCCTCGACTCGGCGCCGGGTGGCGGCCCCCAGCCGCTGGCCGACCCGACGACCCTCAGCGCGCCGCCCGTGTCGTCGTCCCCCGTCGCCGTCGTCGACTCCCAGACGGCCACCACCGTGCACGTCACCGTCGAGGGGGTGCCGACCACTGCGGGCGCCACGCCGTTCGACCTCATCCTCGGCGAGTCGATCAACAAGGGGTGGACGGCGACCGTCGGGGGCGGTCCCGGGCTCGGCCGGCCGGTGCTCGTCGACGCCTTCGCCAACGGCTGGCGGATCGACCCCGCCACCGTCTCGCGGTACGTGCACGACGGCAGGCTGGACGTGACGATCGAGTGGACGCCCCAGCGCACGGTGGACTGGGCGCTGCTGATCTCGGCCGTGGCCATCGTGGGCTGCCTGGTCCTCGCCCTCTGGCCGGCGGTCCGGCGCCGTCGGCGTCGCCCCGGCCGCGCCGACGTCGCCCCGGCCGCAGCCGACGACGTCACCTCGACCGGGACGTCCGCCGCCGCTGCGGTGGCCCTCGACGAGCGGCCGAGGTTGCAGCTGCCCTTCACCTCCGAGGGGCCCGGCGCGTCGGTGCCGGTGGCGGTCCTCACCGGACTCGTCGCGGGTGCCGTCGCAGCCGCGGTGGCGACACCCCGGGCCGGCCTGGCCGTGGCCGCCGGCACCGTCCTGGTGCTGCTGGTACCCCGCCTGCGCTTCGTGCTGGGGATGGCGGCGGTCGGCTGCGTGGCCGCCGCCGGGATCTACGTGGCGGTCCACCAGGGCCAGACGCTCGCGCCCGACAACGGGGCGTGGCCCCAGTCGTTCGGGACGGCCAGCCAGTGGGCCTGGGCCGGCGTGGTCTTCCTGGGGGCGGACGGTGCCGTCGACGTGGCGCTCCGGGCCCGCAGGCGCAGGCTCGACCGTGGTGACGGAGGGGGCGCCGACCCCACGGAGCCATCGACCCGTGAGGGAGACGGTAGGCCGCCGATCAGCGCCACCGACCAACCCGGACAACTCAGCTAGGGCACCGCTCCGGGAAGGTCGATCTGCGGGATCCCCTGCGGCACCGACACCCGGACGGCGTAGATCCCGTCCGAGTGGGCGAGCACCCGGACCGGTAACCCGGCGTGGGTCAACGACCCGAGGACCGCGCCGGCCCGGTCGGACGGGGTGGCGTCGATCCCCGAGGTGACGGCGAGCACGACGACCAGGTCCCGCGACGAGACGGGGATGGCCTGCGTCGACGGCTCGATCACGTACACGAGCTGCCGTGAACTGAACCGGCCGACGACCCGGAGGGACACCGCGACCTCGGCATCGCCCGGCGTCTGCTGCAGCACCGATCGGAGCACGGCGGCCTGGGACGCCGTCGGTCCGCTGTCCACGGCGGTCTGCACGATCGCCCGCGCCGAGTTGACCCCGGTCACCACGGCGACCAGGAGGAGCACCGCTGCCACGACTGCGGGGATCGTCCACTGGCTGCGCAGCCGCACGGCCAGCCAGACGAGCACGGACACCGTGCCGAAGAGCAGGAACGGGAAGACGGCGAAGTTCTGGAACGGGCTCGTGATGTAGACGTTGCTCGAGTTGAGGACGCTGCTGACCAGGACCACCATCGGCACGCCGAACCCCCACGCCGACGCCAGACCGATGACGCCCGCCGGCTCGATGGCGTCCCACAGGAAGTGGAGTCGGGGGGTCACGACATGGAACACCCGGCTCGGGTGGGTCAGCGCCCCGACCACGACGAGGGCGAGGCCCCCACCGGCCGGGAGCGTGGCGCGCGCCGCGAGGTAGGCGTAGTCGTTCACCGACGAACCGAGATTGGCCCCGATGGCGCTGATCATCGCCAGCCAGGCGCCGCCGGCGGCGATGGCGAGGAGACCGTGGCGTCGGGTGGTCGGGCCCGCCACGAGGGCCGACAGCCCGATTCCCACCACGTACAGCGCGGCGACGTCGCCGCACAGGAGGGTCATGGCGATCCAGACCCACGCCGTGGCGAAGCGCCCGCGGTAGAGCGCGCGGACGGCCAGCACGGCGAACAAGGTGGCCGTCGACTCGAAGTGGAAGTCGAAACTGACGGTGCTCCACAGCAGCGGGTTGACCAGGATGACGGCCAGGACGGCGCATCCGATTGGGAGCACGACGCCCCGTGGCACCTCGCGGCGCTCGAGGTGCTCGAGGATCCAGAAGAAGACGACGAGCTCCGCGGCTCCGGCCGTGACGGCCTGGAACCACAGGAGCACGACCGGCTGGGCGTACACCAGGTGCGTCAGCGCCAGCGGCCACATGATCAGCTCGAAATGGCTCTTGTAGAACGGGAACCCGTAGATCGAGTTGTAGGGGTTGAGGTGACCCTGGCCGATGAGCGTCCAGGCCTGGTTGAAGATCCCGAAGTCCTCGATGAGGTGGAAGCGATGGAAGAGGAACGTCGAGAGGGCGAGGCTCACCGCGAGCTGCGCCCCGACGACCACGAGGCCGGCGATCCGGAGATTGCGCCACAGCCCGGCCCGGCCCGGGCCGACCGGGGACGTCGAGGGGTCCCCCCTCGCGGCGTCCGGCGTGCCCGCTCCGCCGGTCGACATGGCTGCAGACCCTAGCGGGCGCACGGTGCGGGAGACCTGACCCGTGGTGTGCGCACGACCCGCCGACGGGCCGACTGCGGGGTGCAGGTTGGAGAAGGCGAGAGCCGGCTCAGTCCCGGCGGGACAGCGCTTCGGTGCCCAGTGCGGCCAGGGTGCCCCGGGCGGTGGCGTCCCACGTGAGGCGGCTGGCGTGGTCGAGCGCCCCGATTCCCAGTCGGCGACGCAGCACCTCGTCGCGCAGGACGGCGTCGAGAGCGGCGACCGTGTCGTCCGTGGTGTCGACCAGGATCCCGGACGTGCCGTCGAGGACCGCGTCCTCGTGGCCACCGATCCGTGTCGCCACCGAAGGCGTTCCACAGGCCCCGGCCTCGGTGACGGTCATGCCCCAGCCCTCGCGCAGCGACGACGAGGCCACCACCCAGGCCGACCGGTACAGGTCGACGAGGGCGTCGTCGTCCACGAAGCCCGGAAGCTCGATCCAGCCCGCGGCCCCGTGGGACCGGATCAGGGCCTCGAGCGCGGGCCGCTCGTAGCCCTCACCGGCCAGGACGGCGTGCAGGTCGGGATGGTCCGTCTTCAGGCGCACCAGGGCCTCGACGAGCAGGTGGAACCGCTTGACCGGCACGAGGCGTCCGACGGCCACCACCAGCGGGACCCCCGAGCGCTCGCCACCAGGGGTGAACCGGGGCTCGACGCCCGGCGGGACGACGGAGATGTGTTCGGCCGGGAGGTGGAGACGCTCCACGATCTCGGCCTTCGAGGAGTGCGACAGGGTGACGATGCGCCCATGGCGGTAGAAGGGCGGGGCGATCCGGTGCTCGACCAGGTGGCCGGCGTCGGCGAGTCCGCGCGGCAGCACCAGCTTCCACATCTCGTCGTGCACGTGGTGCAGGAACGTCACCTGGGGGCTGCGCGACCACACCGGACTGAAGAACGGCATCCCGTTCCAGATCTCGACCACGCCATCGCCGGTGCCGATGCGGCCCACGGTGCCCGACAGGATCGACCGGGGGAAGACCGAGTACCGCCCGGCACGCCGGATGACGCGGTACCCGTCCCGCCGCACCACCCGCCGGCCACCGGGCACCGAGGAGGTGGTGATGGACACGTCGAGGCCCGCCTCGGACCAGGCGGTCATGACCCGGTGGGCGTGCAGCTCGCTCCCGCCCGCCTCCGGGTCGTCGAAGTCGCGCCAGGCCAGGACGTCGATGCGCCGCAGGCCGGACCGGTCGGCGATCTCCTCGACCGACATGCCACTGAACAGCGACACCGGTGCGGAGGACCGTGCCGTGCGGGCGGACGGGTGGTCGGAGACGAAGGCCTGTGTCGTGCCCTCTGCGGTCTGG
The DNA here is from genome assembly GCA_964621235.1 of uncultured Acidimicrobiaceae bacterium. Classification (GTDB taxonomy): domain Bacteria; phylum Actinomycetota; class Acidimicrobiia; order Acidimicrobiales; family RAAP-2; genus Bog-756. The sequence continues at coordinate 2,438 of CAZULR010000052.1, read as the reverse complement.
TGTCGGCCCGGACCGATCCGGGTGACGGAGGCGTCGGCACCGGCCGTCGCGTGTGAGTCCCGCGGCGGGGTCACCGGCTCCGGCTCCCTTGAACTTCCCCCCGGTACTGCATCGCCGCAGTGTACCGGACGCCGCTCGGGGCCTCCCGGTCCGCGCCGCCTCGCCGGCTGGACGGCGCGCTCAGCCGGTGGCGGCGTTCCGCTGCCAGCCCCACCGCCGGGACCAGTGCTGGCCGCGGTGGCGGACATGGATCGCCAGGAAGGCGATCCCCATGCCCAGGGCCAGGAGCGCCTGCACGATGAGATCGGCCCAGGCCGTGGCCGAGGGCTGCCCGTCGGCCCGGGTGACCAGGATGGCGGCCAGTCCCGATCCGGCCGCCAGGAGGTACACGATCCACCGGGAGCCCGTCCCGAAGAGGTAGTTCGTCACGAGCACGGTGAACGACAGGCAGATCATGGCCAGTACCAGCGGGGCGAAGGCGGCGGACGCAGTGCTCAGCTTGGCCGAGAACACCAGGGTCAGGACCTGCTTCGGCACCACGACGGCGATGCCCAGCAGCACGACGGCGGGGACGGCGAGGAACAGCAGGGTCACGCCAAGCTGGCGGATGGCGTGCCCCCCCTCGTTCCAACGGATGGTCGCCTCCGGTAGCAGGTACGCCCCGAGGGCCAGTGCGCCGAACACCAGCGCCTTGGAGGCCACCGAGACGGCGGCGTAGGGACCGACGTTGGCATGGTCGAGGCGCCCCAGCAGGATGACGTCGATGTTCTGCAACAGGCCCAGCAGGCCGAGTCCGACGAACGCGGCCGAGACGTCGGCCAGGAGCTTGCGGCGGGCCAGGATCTCCTCCGGCGGGGTGGTGGGGACGGCCACACCGTCGCGGGCCACGGGGGCGGAGGCCCGGTTCGCCCACGCCCGCTGGGCCAACCAGTGGGCGTGGGCCGTCGCCACCACCTCACTCACGAACACTCCGAGGGCGTAGCCCACCACCCCGAGGCCCCCGAACACCAGGACGAGGACGAGCAGCGTCCGGACACCACCTTCGATCAGCAGGTTGCCGGCGAGCGGTCGGTAGCTCCGGTGGGCCTGGAGGAGGCCGCGGTCGACGCTGAGCAGGATCCAGATCCCGGCAGCCATCAGGATGAGCACCACACCCCGGCCGTCGGGCAGGTGGAGCTGGTGGGCGATCCACCCCTGCAGGGCGAGCACCAGGACCAGCTCGACGCCGATGGCGGCCAGGCAGATCCGGTGGGCCCGGGCGACCCACGGGCGCACCAGGTAGTCCTGCCCCGTCGTCTGGAGGCCGGTCACCCGGCGCACCACGCCGACCAGCACGGCCGAGCCGGGCATGGACAGGATGAAGAACAGTCCGAGCAGCTGGGCGATCTCGCCGTAGGACTGGGACGACACCAGCCGGGCCACCGCCACCACCACGAGGGCGGCGGCACCGTTGACCAGCATGCCGGCGATGGCCACCGGACCGGCCTGGAGGAGCCCGCCCTTCACCGTGTTGTCGGAACCGACGAGGCTGGGCGCCGACTCGTCGGGGGGCAGCGGGATCATGGGGCCGCCGGCCACCGCGATCCCCATCGCCGGACCCAGCGCGGCCGACTCGCCGATGGGGTCGACGACCGTCTCGACCTCCTCCAGGATCAGGTCGAGGCCCGGCTCGGCGTCGTCGGCGCCGGTGGGGGCATCCGACCCGTCATGCCCCACGGACCGGTCGCTCCCGCTCAGCCCGCGCGCCGGGGTACGACCGGCGCGTCCCGGCCGGTCGAGGTGGGCGTACCCGTCCCGGACCGGCCGTCGGCGGTCTCGTGGTACTCCTCCTCGACGTTCACCGACCAGATGTCGTGGTGGGCGCCGTGGATGTTCTCCACCGTCAGCATGGCGGTGTACATCGAGTGGTCCTGATTGTTGTATTTGTGCATGCCGTTGCGGCCCACGGGGTGGACGTTGGGGGCGTGCTCGTCGAACCAGCGGCGGATCACCTCGACGTTGGCGCGGTAGGTGTCGTCGTAGACGGGGTAGGCCTTCGGCATCCGGACCACGTAGCCCGCCTCGACGTCGGACGGGTCGACCAGACCGATGGCGGCCAGCTCCTTGGTGCCCATCGCCACCAGGTCGTCATCGCTCATGGTCCACAGGTCGTCGCCCTCGAACACGAAGTACTCCATGCCCAGGCACGTCCGCCCGTCCTTCACGAGGAAGGGCGACCATGAGCCGAAGTTCTGGATGCGGCCGACCTTGACGTCGGGCGAGTGGATGTAGATCCAGTTGTCGGGGAACCCTCGGTCGGCCGGCACGACCAATGCCACGGTCAGGAAGTCGCGGTAGTGGAGGTCGTCGGCGGCCCGGAGCACCTCGTCGGGCACCGGAGGGTCGACCGCCCGGGCCAGCGCGGTGAAGGGCATCGACGAGATCACGTGCTCGGCCGG
>CAZULR010000051.1:0-12039 GCA_964621235.1 uncultured Acidimicrobiaceae bacterium | reverse complement strand
GCCACTCGGTGTCGGTGGCGTAGCGGGCGAAGCCGCCGCCGAGGTGGTCGTGGATCCCACCGGCCGCCATGGCGTCGAGGGTCCGCGTGGCGAGGGCCTGGTACCGTGCGGCCCCGTCCCCGGACCCCAGTCGCACCGACTGGCGGAGGGCGACGTCGACCAGCGTCGGCTGGGGGAACTTCGGAGCGGCACCGAAGCCGCCCCACTCCGGATCGAACCTGGCGGCCAGCTCGATGGCCGCCGGCGTGAGCAGGTCCGGAGGACCCTCGCCGTCGAGGGGGTCCAGCAAGGAGACGGCACCGGGGCGGGCCACGATCCTCGATCGTTCGCCGATGGCAGTGGCCAGTTCGTCGGCCTGCTCCTCGACCTCGGCGCGCCGGTTGTCCCAGATGTCGGCCAGCGCGTGCAGCACGGTGGTGAACGACGGCCGGCCCTGGTGGTCGGTGGGTGGGAAGTAGGTGCCCCCGTAGAACGGGCGCCGGTCCGGGGTGAGGAAGACGCTCATGGGCCAGCCGCCGCTGCCGGTGATCGCCTGCACGGCCTCCATGTAGACGGCGTCCACGTCGGGTCGCTCCTCGCGGTCGACCTTGACGCACACGAAGCGGGCGTTGAGCTGCTCGGCCACCACCGGGTCCTCGAACGACTCGTGCGCCATCACGTGGCACCAGTGGCACGCCGAGTAGCCGACCGACAGGAAGATCGGCTTGTCCTTGGCGGCGGCCTCGGCGAACGCCTCCTCGCCCCACGGGTACCAGTCGACGGGGTTGGTGCGATGCTGCTCCAGGTAGGGGGAGAGCTCGCCGGGCGGGGTGTCTCTGATCAGGGGCACGGGGGATCGTCCTTCGTCGTGGGCCGGGACTGTCGTGACCCGTCCAGAATTGAATCTACGGCGCCCGTGGCGCTCCCCAGCCGGATCATCCGGCCAGGTCACAACCACCTGGCATCGTCCGCTCATGCATGCTCGTGTTCCTGATCAATCGGTTGCCCAGCGGTGAGCAGCTCCCGAACGGCGGAACCACCCGATGGGGTGCGGATCAGTCTGGACGAGGCCCTGGAGCTGCTGGCAGTCCTCGAGGACTCTCGAGATGTCCTGATCGATACGGACCACCTCTCGGTCCTGGCGCAGGTCGTGCATCAGATCAGGCTGCTGAGTTCTATGCTGGGCTTCGATCAAGGAGGGCCACATGGCAGTTGAGCTCCTACGGGCGAGTGAGGCGGCGCGCCGCCTGGATCTTTCGACCAAGGCGCTCCTGGACCTCGTGCAGCAGCGACGGATTCGCTACGAGATGGTCGATGGAATCGCGCACATTCCGGCCGACGCCCTCGTGGAGTACAAGGCGCAGGTGACCTAGGCGTCTCGATCTTCGGTGTCGAGGGCATCTGCCATGACGCCTCAACCAGGCACATCCGGGATTGGCCCCGAAGGCAGCTCTCCGGGCGGTACTGGGGCACTCGTGGCGCAAGCATGAGAGGGGACGACCCCGGTGCCGCACGAGTACCTCACACGAGGGAGTTGATCGCCGCCTCGGCGCGGCGTCGCACGACCTCGTACCCGCCGGCCTCGGCCACCGACCGGGCCTGTTCTAGGAGCCGACGCGCACGCTCCCGATCGCCGGGTCCGTCCCGCTCGGCGAGCATCCGCCCCCACAGGAGGTCGGTGCGGGCGCCGAAGAACCGGGCGCCCATCCGTTCGCAGAGCGTAGCGGACCGGGCGAAGTAGGACTCCGACTCGTCGAAGTGGCCCAGAACGGATTGCAGCCCGCCGAGGTAGTGGCTCACCGGCCCATTACAGGTCACGCCGTTGTAGACCGACTGATCTGCGAATGGGACGAGCTGTTCGAAGATGTGCCCGGCGTGCCGACCGTTCCGGCATTCGACGGCTGCCTCGGCATACTCCACCATGCCGTCCAGCCAGGCATTGTCCTGGGGGAGCACGTATCCGACGGCACTGAACTGGTCGAGGAGCCGTGTGGCCTGGTCGAGGTCGTCCCCTTCGACGCAGGCGAGGGCCAGGTAGCCCGTAAGCGCAGGAACACCCGGAGTTTCATCGACGATGTGCGCCAGGATCGGTACGGCATCGCCCATCGTCCCTCGAATCCAGCTGACAGCCAATGACTGGGCGGCGTGCAACAGCACCGCGTCCGGTTGGCCGCCGGCCGTACCCACGAGGCGTGCACGCTCGGCGCGCTCGTCGGCCAGGTCGGCGTCACCTGCGATCTGGGCACGAGCGCAACTGGCCATCGCCCGCGACCAGCGCAGGAATGGCTCGCCGGTCCGCTCGACCAGTTCCCTCTGTGATTCGAGGAGTCCATCGAAGGTCGCAAGGTCCCCCGCCCACGCCGCTGCGACCAACCGATACCCGACTACTTTCATGAGCAGTACCGGGTCCGCGATCCGGTCAGCCCGGGCGACGACATCGGCGAGGACCGCCTCGAAGCGGCGCCGCCAGATCGGAACCTGGAGACCGGCGAGGACTTGGAGCCCGACCAACACGATGTCGACATCGTCGTCTGAGGCGAGCGCGATGCCCATCGCCTCGTCCGCCATCGCGGTGCGCGTGTCGCCGTCGCCTCCGTACATCAGTTCCGCGCAGATCGTGGCCACGACCATTGCCCGCTCGATCCGGTCGGGACCGAGTCGATCCCGCGCCGCTTCCAGCATCGACAGCTTCTCGTGGTCGACCTGACCGACGATCGAGGCCCAGCCGCGGTTATTGGCGAGGACCGCAGCCACCAGTCGGTCCGTGTCGTCCAGGTCGATGGCTCGGTGGGCCGCGGCGAGCAGCGTGGTGCGGAATTCGGGGTCACCGGACCCCATCTGTGCGACTCCCAGACCGATGGTCAGGTCCAGGACCTCCGTCGCGTCGATGCCGTCGGCCCGGTCGCAGAGCTCGAGTGCCTGGCGGAAGTACCGGAGTGCCTCGTCAGGTGACAGCGCGGCGAGGGCGGCGTCGCCGGCCTGTCGGGCATATGAGATCGCCTTGGTCAGGTCGATCGGCTGGGTGGCGTTGCACCAGTGTCGAGCCAGCTCGCCGACCCGGGCACCCGGCTGGTCGCCACAGAGCTCCTCGAGCGCCTCGGCCACTGCGCGGTGGGCGCGGGCCCGCCGGGTGGCGCCCAGATCTTCGTACAGCGTGTGCTGGATCAGGGCGTGGGCGAAGTTGAACCACCCCGGCCTGTCCACCAGCTCCCGCACGAGGGAGACCTCGGTTGCGGCGTCCAGGACGTCGAGCACGTCGTCCTCGCCGCTGTTGGTGGACGCGGCCAGCAGGTCGAGGTCGAAATCGCGACCGATGACCGCCGCGACCGAGAGAATCCGACCGGCCTCCTTGCCGAGGCGGAGGACCCTCGCGCCGATCACCTCGCGCACCGAGTCGGGCAGTGCCGTGACGTCGAGGGTCGCCTCGGGCACCCACCGGCCCTCGTCGTTCTGGCGGATCGCCCCGGTCTCGACGAGGTTGCGGAGCACCTCGCCGACGAAGAACGGATTGCCGTCGGTCTCGCGGTAGATGGCGTGGGCCAGCCCGACACCGGAGTCGTCGAGGGCGTGGCCGGCGGCGGCCTCCATCAGCTCCATGACGCCGGTGTCGTCGAGTCCGACCAGGTCGATCCGGGACACGCCCTCGTGTCGGCGGAGCGCGGCCAGTGTGTCCACCAGCGCGTGGGAGCGTGCGAGCTCGCTGTCGCGGTAGGTGCCGAGGACGAGGAGCCGGAGCGGTGTGTCCGACGAGGCCAGGTGCCGGAGCAGCAGCAGACTGCCCTTGTCGGCCCACTGGAGGTCGTCGAGCACGACCACGACGGGGCGGTCCGCACCGATCGTGGCGAGCAGCCCGACCACGGCACCGAACAGGAGGAACCGCTCCGTGTCGGCGTCGGTGGCCTTGGTCGGTGGCAGACCCGGGACCCGGCTGGCCAGGGCGGGGACGAGGCGGGACAGCTCGGAGCCGTGGGCCGCCACGTGGGCCTCGAGCTCGGCCTGGGGCGCGTGGGTGACGTAGTGCCCGAGGGCCTCGGCGAACAGCTGGTACGGCGTGGCCAACTCCTCTTCGCAGTGGCCGAAGAGCACGGTGGCGCCAGTCTCGAAGGCGGCCCGGGCGATCTCGGCCGCCAGCGTGGTCTTGCCCAGGCCGGCCTCTCCCGAGACGAGCACCACTTCTCGCCTGCCACTACTGGCCACCCGTTTGTAGGCGTCCTCGCCCGACGCCACCTCGCCCGACCGCCCGACCACGCCCACGTCGGGCCGCACGGCCAGGCGGGCGGGCAGCGGGACGCGCTCGGCGCTGCCAGCGCCTCCGACGGGCTCCCACGCCACTTCGACCGTAGGGACGGGCTCGGGCAGGCCCTTCAGCTCGAGGTCGCCGAGCCCCCGGCACTCGATCCTGGTCCGGCGACCGGCCATGGCCGGCACGATCTGCGCGGCGAGGATCTGTCCTCCCTCGCACCGGGCGCACAATCGGGCGGCCTCGACGACCGGGTCGCCGAAGTAGTCGTCCTCCTCGGTGACGACCTCGCCCCCGCTGATCCCGATCCGGAGTCCGACGGAGTGGTCCGCACCGTGGTTCGCCAGTTCGACGCCCTGCTGCATGGCCACGGCGCAGGCGAGTGCCGCCGACGCGGAGGAGAAGACGACCATGAGGCCGTCACCGAGGTTCTTCACCTCGCGCCCACCGGCCTCGGCGATGGCCCGGCGCAAGACCGACGTGTGGTCGCGCCGGACCTCGTCTGCCAGATCCTGGGACAGCCGCTGGGACAGCTCGGTCGAGCCCACGATGTCCGTGAACAGGATCGCCACGTTCTCCGTGGTCATCGTGGTCCCTCCGCCACCCGCACCCCACAACCGTAGGCGACGGGCGGCACTAACTGCAGGTGAACGCTGTTAAATCCCAGGCCGCTCCCTGGGTCCCCTAACCATCGGGCACAGGAATGGCCAGGCGTACGTCACCCAACGCCGCGAGAGGGCCCGATGTGAGCGGCAGGTCTGGCTCTCATGGGCCCACGAGCGCCTCGGCGAGGGGTTCAATCCCAGCGAGGTTGCCGGAGAGGTCCAGATCGAGGTGATATCGCTCAGCGATCACGCTAGGGGCGAGGTATGACACCTTGGTCTGACCTTGGTCGGCCCAGACGAGGATCTTGAGCGGCAGGTCGAGGGCCGCGAGGGGAGCAGCCTCCATCACGGCGGTGCCGGCGGCTGGACTTCCAAATATGACCAGGGTGGTGGGGCGGAGTTCTAGCCCGACGTCGTGGGCTTCGCCAGACTGATCAATGACAGCGAAGAGTTTCATGCCGTTGGCATGGATTAGCTCAATCAGCTTCGCCACAGTGGCATCCGTCGTTCGAGGACTGTCCTTCGTGATGATCCCGGCCACAGCGGCAGCGCCTCTGGAGGTCATCTGTCGTCTCCCTTCGATCGTGCCCATCGACATTCTCTCGGCCAGGTCGCTAAGCGACAAGTGCCTCCGCAGCCAGTGTGCGACGAAGTGATGGTGTCCGTCTGTGCGAAGTGGGGATCTCACATCGGTGTCAATCCGCCAGATCGACCCAGTTGGATAGGCGGTGCTAAGAACGATCTACCCCAACTCGGCAGTGTCCTCCACCACCGGTACTGGCGCCGCCATCTGCTCGGCGCACTGGTCCTGTCCGGTAGGTTTTCTTCCCAGTGAGTGGCCAGCGAACGCATGGCATTCGCTCCTTGCCCGAGGTGCAGACACGACATGCCTGAGTTCCCCGCGATTGCTCACGTGGCGCTAACGGTTACGAGCCTCGAGCGGAGTGTTCCGTGGTACACGGCGCTGTTCGGCTCGGACCCGATTCTTGACGAGGACACCGGTCCGTTCCAGCGGGTCGCTTGGCTCGCCGGCGGCAACGTCGTCGGTCTGACCCAGTTTCCTGATCTGAGCAGCACCGAGCCGTTCAACGAGCGCCGGCCGGGACTCGATCACCTGGCGTTCGGCTGTGGCCACCGCGATGAGTTGAGAGCATGGGAAGTCCGCCTGGACGAACTCGGCATCCCCAATGGTGGCGTCGTGGACGAGCCCGAGTACTCGGCATTGTCGTTTCGAGACCCTGACAACATCGCACTCGAGTTCTTCGCACCTCGGGGCTAGGACCGGCGGAGTATTCGTCTGCCCACTAGGGCGTGCCCTGGCGCCAGTGATGGAATCGGGAGACCCAGACATTGGTCCATCGACGGAGTCTTGAGTGGATCGACTCAGGCGACCAGCCAACGCCGCGTTCTTGGTCCACCACGAGCTGCTCTCCCGCCTGGCCGCTTCAGTCAACTTGGCCGGCTCGACCTTCCCGAGCTCCGTCCGGGTGCCGTCCGATTCTCAGGCATCGGCGGTGATGAGCGCCCTGGTGACATTGGCGATCATGGTTGGCGGCGCAAGACCTGCAGACTGACGTCAGCCGAGATGGTTGATGCAGGTGTGACGGTCATTGCTGCTGTTGGTGCCGTCCGGACAAATCGTGTCCGACCACGTCACGGAGGTCACGTTCGCCATGGTGAGGTTGGCCCCGCTCAGGTTCGCACCCGACAAGTTGGCGCCGGTCAGGTTGGCCTCATAGAGGGACGCGGCACCCAGATTGGCGCCGGTGAGAATGGCGCCGATCAGTTTGGCCTCGGCCAGGATGGCGCCGTTGAGGTCGGCTTTGTTCAGGTCGGCGAGCTTCAAGTTGGCGCCGATCGCGTCGGCGTAGCTCAAGTTCACCCGTTTCAGGTTGGCGCTGGCCAGGCGGGCGTCTATGAGGTAGGCGTCCTCGCCGATCAGGTAACCGCTGACGAGACTCCACCCGGTGGGAAGAGCGCTCGGCGTTCCGACGATCCCACCCGAATAGTCGTTGCCCAAGGCGGCGCCGGTCAGGTCGGCGCCGGTCAGGGTTGCGTCTGTCAGATTAGTTGTCCCGAGGTTGGCGTCCGTCAGATTGGCGTCCGTCAGATTGGCCGCGGCCAAGGAGGCGCTGTTTAGGTCGGCATTGGCCAGGTCGGCGTGTGCGAGGTCGGCGTTGGCGAGGTCGGCGTCGTCGCCGATCAGGTAACCACCGACAAGCGTCCATCCCGAGGGAAGTGCAGCCGGTGTACCGATGATCCCGCCCGAAGTCACCGAGTACATGATGGTGCCGACCAGAGTGGTCCCCGAAAGCGTGGCGCCGGCCAACGCGGTACCGGTCAGGTCGGCACCGGTCAGGTCGGCGTCAGTCAGGTCGACGTGAGCGAGGTCGGCATGGGCGAGGTCGGCATCGGCGCCGATCAGGTAGCCCCCAGCGAGGATCCATCCTGCGGGAAGGGAGGTCGGCGTACCGATGATCCCGCCCGACGAGACGCGAGTCAGGTCGGCACCGGTCAGGTCGGCGCCGCTCAGGGTGGCTCCGGTCAGGATGGCGTTGGCGAGGGGAGCGCCGGTCAGGTCGGCGCCGGTCAGGTCGGCGTTGGTCAGGTTGGCGCCCGCTCCGATCAGGTTCCCTTCGACGAGACTCCACCCGGTGGGAAGAGCGCTCGGCGTCCCGGTGATCCCACCGGATGCCACCGCGGCCAGCGTGGCCCCCGTCAGGTCGGCGCCCGCCAGGTCGGTATCGGGCACCTCGGCGCCGGACAGGTTGGCGTCGGTCAACGAGGCGTCGGTCAGGTCGGCGCCGGACAGATCGGCACTAGACAAATCGCTGCCGGACAGGTTGGCGCCCGTCAGATCGGCGTTGGTCAGGTCGCTGCCGTACAGGTCAACTCCGGACAGGTCGCCACCGGACAGTTCGGCCCCGGGAAGGCGGGCGTGGACGCCGACCAGGTAACCGCTGACGAGAGTCCAACCGGAGGGCAGTGCAGTCGGCGTTCCGATGATCCCACCGGACGCCACGGCGGTCAGCGTGGCGCCGGTCAGGTCGGTGTTGGTCAGATCGGCGTCACTCAGCGTGGCACTGGTCAGGTTGGCACTGTCCAGGTTGAACCCGGTCAGATTGATGCCAGTCAAGTTGGCACCGACCAGCTCGGCTTCGAAGCCGAGCAAGTAGCCTCCGTCGAGATTCCACCCAGGGGGAAGAGCCGTCGGCGTTCCGATGATCCCACCTGAACCGACGCCGGTGAGCGTCGCGCCACCCAGGTCGGAGTTGGAGAGCGTGGCGTTGCCCAAGTTGCTGCCGGTGAGGTTCGCGCCTGTCAGGTTGGCCGTCGTGAGATCGGCGCCGTTCAGCATGACCCACATCACCGTGGCGTTGGTCAGAGAGGCGGCGGTGAGGACCGAATTGGTCAGGACGGCCTGGGTGAGGTTGGCATTGTTGAGATTGGCACCCGTCAGTGTGGCGCCCGTCAGGTTGGCATCCGTCAAATTCTGTCCCGACAGATCAGCGTCGGTCAGATTGTCGCCCGGACAGTTGGTGAACTTGGTCGTGGTGGGGTGACCAACGATCTTGCAGCCGTCGATGACCGTTTGGGCATACGCGGGCGTCGAGGTGAGCCCGACCACCGACACCATCGCAATGAGCACTGTCGCAGTGGTGCAGCTGGTGATCAGTCGGCGTCCCGCCCTACTCCGAATTCGACCATCGGCCGAGAATCGGACCTGATACCGGCACGCATTGGGAACCGTGTTCTGGTTCGGGAACATTCGCATGGCGACCCCCTCGGTTCAGACCGTCGAAGGCACTGATCGGGGAGTACTCCCTGTCGTTGGCCAATCCCATTAGAACACCCTGGGACGGTCGTCGCACCGCCGGTCAGGATGGAGGCCGACCGGGATCATCCGACGTTCCCCTGATGGCTCGGTTGCGCTCGGTCGCGTGCCCCCGGACTTCCGTGTGATTCGCTGCAAATCCAGTTCGACCCAGCGACCGGAAGGCGGCGATGACGCCCGACCGACCGTTGTCGGGGTGCCACGGCATGGTCGGCCGGTACCGGGCAAGCGCAATCCTCGGAAGTCTGGCTGACCGGCTCGTCGAAGACGTGTCCGTCAGCGTCGACCGCCGGTTCGCGGCTTCAGCGGGTGCAAGGCGATGCACCTCAAGTTGGGCAGACGGCCGGTGACGTGACACAGCGGCGGGAGCGGGTCGGTCCTCGATTGCCACCGATCGACCCCGTGCCTCGGTGGAGCGCCCCGTCCGTTGCGCCGGTACGGTCGAATTGTCCGGGGGAGGCGCTCTCGAAGTGAGGGCCGATGAGAGATCGAACCGCCATGTTGACGGGCACTCCTCCTTCATCGCCACCCGACGCGGGCAGGCCGACCGACGCGGACGCCGCCAGCCCCCCGACAACTGGCCATGCACCCGGCAAATTGTGAGCAGGACATGACCTGTGCGCCACCTCGGACAATTGGGATGCTGCTCCTGGTGGCCGGGCGAACTATCGCCGATGAAGGGCACGGGGTCGGTCCGTCGTCTCGGGGAGGGACGGTCGGGAACGCTCGGCCTCCAATGGAGGGGCGAGCGAGGGCGCACCGGCCGGACGTTCTTGAGGAGTCACACCCGAAGGCATCGTTCGTGGACGCAATCCTCCACCCGATCGATCGAGGGAGCGACAAGGAGCGGCTCGCGGCGGGGGGCCGCCCGGTGCCGTGGTGAGGGTCGATGGCGGCCCGCCCGGGACCTACGGCGGGCGATAGCCGGCCGTCTCGGCCAGTTGGCCGGCCACCACGGCGCGGTTCTCCTTGTTGCCGATGGCGGTGACCAGGCCGACGGCGACGGCGCACCAGGCATCGCGCTGGCCGAGGTCCCCGGCGGCGGCGAAGGCCCGGGCCACCCCTTCGGCGGCCGACGCCTCGAGCCAGTCGGTGCCGTCCTCCACGGCGGCACCGTAGGCCCGCTCGGCGAACAGGAGGGCGAGTTCGCCCAATCCGACGGCCCCCGCGGCCCGCGACACCATCCAGTCGGCGACGATCCACTGCTGAGCTCCTCCCACCTCCTGCCAGTGATGGCGCGAGGTGAAGGCGGCAGTAAGCAGATCGGCGTCCTGGTCGGCTGTCCGGTGCTCGGTCCCCAGCAGGTCCCACGCCCGGTTGTAGGCCTCGACGGCCTCCGTGCGATGTCCCTCAGGGTCCATGCCGTCAGGGTAGCGAGCGCCGTCGACGACCACGACACGCGGAGTCCCCGTCCCCGGGCGGGTCCCTCGGCCGGGCATCGGTACGATGGCGGCCCATGGAACTCCGACTGGACGGCAGGACGGCGCTGGTGACGGGCGGCTCACGGGGGATCGGCCAGGCCATCGCCCGCCTCTTCGCCGACGCCGGTGCCTCGGTGATGGTCTCGTCCCGTAGCGCCGAGGGGCTCGAGGCGTCGGTCGCCGAGATCCGCTCGGGGCTCGGCGCCGGGGTGGGCGAGGTGGCGTGGACCGTGGCCAACGCCGGCGACCCCGAGCAGGCCGAGGCCTGCGTGGCCGCCACGGTGGATCTGTTCGGCGGGATCGACATCCTGGTCAACAATGCCGCCACCAACCCCTACTACGGGCCGATCATCGAGATCGACCAGGGCCGCGCGGACAAGACGGTCCGGGTCAACCAGTCGGGCTACCTGGAGTGGACCCAGGCCGCGTGGCGGGCGGGAATGGAGGACGCCGGCGGTGTCGTGCTCAACATCGCGTCCATCGGCGGCCTCACGGTCGAGGGGGGCATCGGCTGGTACAACGTGACCAAGGCCGCCGTCATCCACCTGACCAGCCAGCTGGCCGGAGAGCTCGGCCCCGCGGTGCGGGTCAACGCCATCGCCCCCGGCCTGGTCAAGACCCAGCTCGCGAAGGCCCTGTGGGAGCCCGGTGAGGAGAAGATCTCCCGACGGCTCCCCACCCGCCGCCTCGGCGAGCCCGCGGACATCGCCAACGCCGCCCTCTTCCTGTGCTCCGACGCCGCATCGTGGATCACGGGCGAGACCCTGGTCGTCGACGGCGGCTCGCTCTGCATCGCCAGCGGCTCATTGTCCTGAGCCCGACGGGCGCTCACGACAGCGCGTTCCGCTGCACCTTGCCTCCGGCCGTGCGGGGCAGGGTGTCGACCACGACCAGCTCGCGGGGTGCGGCCCACCGGGCCAGGTCTGCGCCCACGAGGTCGCGCAGCTCGTCGAGGCCCGGGATCGTGGCATCGGTCGGCACCACCCAGGCCACGACCCGCTCGCCCCATTCGGGATCGGGCCGCTTCCACACCGCGACCTCGGCGATCCCGGGATGGCGGGCCAGGACGTCCTCCACCTGGGTCGGCCAGACCTTTTCGGCGCCGGTGACGATGACCTCGGCCATCCGGCCGAACACCGCGAGGGTGCCGTCCGCCGTGAGGCGTCCGCCGTCGCCGGTCGGCAGCCAGCCACCGGGCAGCCGCGGATCGGTGCCGTCCCGGTAGGCGCGCAGCAGCATGGGCCCGCGCACCAGGATCTCGCCGGGTGCGCCCAGGGTGCCGTCGCCGATGCGGAGCTCGACTCCGTCGAGGGCCCGGCCGTCGTAGACGCAGCCGGAACCGGTCTCGGTCATCCCGTAGGTGGTGACGACGTTGTCGGGCAGGCCGACCGGTGGCGCGGCGCCGCCGAGGAGCACCGACCGGTAGCCCGTGATGCCGGTGCGTCCGAGCGCGGTGGCCACCAGCGAGACGAGCGTGGCCCCGCGGCGTGCCTCCACTTCGACGGTCGTGGGGTCGAACCGCTCGAGGACGGTGCAGGGGGTACCGGTGACGAGGGAGCGCGTCACCACGGAGAGCCCGCCGATGTGGGCGAGGGGGAGGCAGGCCACCCACCGGTCACGGCCGGGATCGACGGCCAGCCCGGCCGACGTCAGCACGGCCGAGGCCGTCACCGAGGCGTGGGTGTGGACCACGCCCTTGGGCTCGCCGGTGGTGCCGCTCGTTGCGACGACGAGCGCGTCGCCAGGCTCGACCGGTAGCCCGCCCCCGAGACGGGTCCGCCCGTCCGTGGTGATCACGGCGGTGGGACCGAGGGCGGCCAGGAGGCGATCGGCCGCGGTGCGGGGGAGTCGGGGATCCACCGGCAGCACGGCGTCGCCGGCGTCCCAGACGGCTCGGAGCGCGTCGACGAAGCCGGGACCGGCCGGGAGATCGAGCGCCACCAACTCAGCCATGCAGGT
>CAZULR010000050.1:0-12239 GCA_964621235.1 uncultured Acidimicrobiaceae bacterium | reverse complement strand
GGGGCCTCGTCGGTGTGGGTGTAGATGATGGTCGAGTCGGTCACTCGCGCTCCGTGGTCGGTGGGTGGTCAGGGTCGACCCAACGATAGACGGCCCACCTGGGACCTCCGGAGGGCGGTCCGGTCATCGGCCGGAGAGGCGTTCGAGGGCCACCGCCGCGGCGGTGGCGACGTTCAGGGAGTCGACCCCATCCGCCATGGGGATCGTCACCTCGGCGTCGGCGGAGCCCAGCGCGGCCGCCGACAGGCCCGGTCCTTCGGCCCCCATTAGCAACGCCGTCGGCCTGCGGCGCCCGGCGAGTCGGCGCAGGGTCAGGCGCTCGGGGCCACCGGTTCCGCCGATCGGGTGCGGCACGAGCGCGCACACGACGAATCCCGCCGCACGGACGAGCCCGAGGCTGTCGGGCCACGGGTCGAGGCGGGCGAACGGCAGGTGCAGCGCATGGCCGACCGAGACCCGGACGGCGCGTCGGTAGAGCGGGTCGCCGCAGGTCGGATCCAACAATACGGCGGCCGCCCCGAAGGCGGCAGCGTTACGGAACACGGCTCCGATGTTCTCGGGGTCGTTGAGTCCCTCGAGCACCACCACCAGCGGCGGACCGGCGTCGACGCTCGGCGTCCGGGCCGCTCGGGCGAGCACCGTGCCGGCGTCCGCGTCGGGTGGGCGGTCGGCGATGGCCACCACGCCGCGGTGCAGCCGGAACCCGACGAGTGCCGCCATGCGACCGCGGGGCACGACGAAGACGGTCGCTCCCCGGGCCCGTACGCCAGAGGCGAGGTCGTCGGCCAGCGTGACCTGGTGGTCGTCGACGAGCAGCGACCGGACCATCAGGTCGGAGTCGAGCAGCTGGCGGACCGCCACCCGACCCTCCACCACGACGATCCCGAGCTCCGCCTCGACGCGCCGTCGGAAGGCGGGGTCGTTCAGGTCCCGGTACTCGGCCAGCCGGACGTCGTCGAGGTCGTCCACGACCACCAGCGGTCCGGCGTGGGCCTCGGTGTCCATCACGCCACTGTAGGGATGACGGAGCCGATCGCCCGGACGACGCGTGCGACGGGGTGCCCGCGGCCTGCCGCGGCTGCGACGATTCCGCCGACGGGATGCCGGGGATCCCGCGCGCCTACCTGCGGCCGAAGTGGGTACGGCACCTGGAGACCCATGTCAGAGGAGGTTCGTGCCCCCACGCAGTCCCAGACACGGAGCGGGACCCGAGACCCGCGCGCGGGCCCTGAGCGCCATGGCTGCGGCAGCTCGTCGCGCCCGCACGTCCGGAGGGGGTGCTCGTGACCCTGCAGCTGCGGTCCGCCGACCGAGCCCCGATCCCCGGCAACGACACCTCCCACCGACCGGCTCCACTCCCCACGTGGTCACCGATCCACGGGTGATCGACGTGCCGGGACTGGACGGCATCCAGGAGCACGCCACCGCTCCGGCGCACCCGTCAGAGGTGGCATCCGTGCTGTTCTTCGACGCGCTGGGTGAGGGGCGGGCGGGTGGTGCCGGTGAGGACCCGCCCGCCCGGGTGACCCGCCCGATGGCAAAGAAGGCCCGGGACACCGAACGACGACTGCGGCGCGCCATCGGGGTCGTGGCGATCGCCATCGGGGTCGTCCTGGCCGCCCTCGTCGGATCCGTCCTCACCAACGCCAGCACGAACCCGGGCACGGCGGTCAGCCCCCATTCGTCCGGCTTGAGCGCGCCGTCGCCTTCGACCGTGCCGTCCGCCGACTCCATGACGACCGCGACCACGTCGGCGACCTCGACGCCACCACCCTCTGCCGTGACGACCACCGGTGCGTCCGGTCCCCAGCCGCTGACGGCGGCGGGCCCACCCGTGCTGGCGAAGCTGCATCCCCCTTCCGGGGTGCCCGGTCAGTCCGTGGAGGTGCGCGGCTCCGGCTTCCTCAGTCCGTCCGGCCGCATCAGCGCCACCGTCGGCGGTCGGGCGGCATCCGTGCGTTGCCCCGACCAGACGACCTGCACCGTCAGGATCCCGTCCCGGCGCGGTGGGAGGTCGACGGATCCCGTGGTGGTCATCACCGACAGCGGGACGTCGAATCCGCTCGCCTTCAGGCTGCGTTGAGTGGCGCTGGCGCGCTCGGGGACTGCGACCGACCGCTCGCCCCGTTCCCGCACGCCGCGCACCCGGCGCACTCGGTGCACGCCCACCCTCGACGGGCCGACACGCCGCCGGGACGATCGACCGGGCGGTCCCCGACCGCTAGACAGGGCGTGTGAATCGACGCCATCTCGAGCTGTGTTCGAGCGCCGAATGGGCCGACGCCGTCCAACGGTGGATCATCCCGTGGGTCCTGGATGGGGTGGAGCTCGGCGAGGACGTGCTGGAGGTGGGTCCCGGTCCCGGTCTCACCACCGACGTCCTCCGGCACCGGGCGGAGGCCCTGACCGCGGTCGAGGTCGACCGTGACCTCGCCACCTCGTTGGGCGAGCGGCTCGCCGGGACCAACGTCGAGGTGGTCTGCGCCGATGCGACCGACACCGGCCTGCCGTCCGACCGGTTCACCGGTGCCGTGTGTCTGACCATGCTCCACCACGTCCCCTCGGTCGACCTCCAGGACCGGCTCTTCGCCGAGGTCCATCGGCTGATCCGTCCCGGTGGCGTCGTGGCCGGGCAGGACAGCCTGCCGTCCGACGAACTCCGGGACCTGCACGTGGACGACACGTACGTACCCGTGGATCCGGCGACGCTGGGACCCCGGCTGGAGTCCGTCGGGTTCGTCGACGTCGAGATCGACACCAACGACTACGCGGTCCGATTCCGGGCGGCCAAAGGGCACGGCTCGTGACCTCCAAGCTGGACCGCCTCGAGCAGATCGCCACGCGCCTCCCCGAGGCGGAGCGGGTCGACATCGAGGCATGGGGTGGCGAGCCAACCTTCCGGGTGCGTGGCAAGAACTTCGTGTTCGCCGGCCACGACGGCTCGTCCCTCAGCGTGAAACTCCCCCTCGACGAAGCGATGGCCGTGGTCGCCACGGATCCGATGGCCACCCCGACCGGCTACGGGCTCGGGCGTCACGGCTGGGTCTCCATCAGCCTGACGGGACGCCTCAGCGCCGCCCGTTGGCGCGAGGTCGAGGAGTGGATCGAGACCTCCTACACCCTGATCGCCCCTCGAGTGCTGGCCCGTCAGGTGCTCGAGCGCGACTGAGCACGGTCGGACGGCCCCGGGCCGGGCGCCGTCGGTCGCGCCGGGCGACCGCCGGCGAACGCACGACCTCTAGGATCAGACCTTCCAGTTCGCTCCCCGGCCGGATTCGACCAGATCTCCGACGCCACGCCTTCGGTGTCCACACGGCTGAGGAGGCCTGACATGCGAGCCCCCACCATCGACGGCGACGCCACCGGACTGGCCAAGTGGCTGCCCATGCCCTTCGTGGCGCTCGGGGTGTCGATGATCATCGTCGACGCCACCATCGTCAACGTCGCCGTGCCCACGATCATCCGCGAACTGCACGTGAGCGCGAACACCGCCGAGTGGTTCAATTCGATCTACTCGCTGGTCTTCGCCTCGTTGCTGATCACCCTCGGCCACACGGGCGACGTCTGGGGACGACGCAGGCTCTTCGCCACCGGTGTGACCGTCTTCGTGGCCGCCTCGCTGGTGGCGGCCACCGCCCCGACGGGTGGGATCCTGATCCTGGGCCGCTTCCTCCAGGGCATCGGTGGCGCCATGATCCTCCCCACCACCCTCTCGACGGTCAACGCCATCTACCAGGGCAAGGACCGCGCCGTGGCGTTCGCCATCTGGGGCTCGACCATCGGCGGCATGGCCGCCATCGGTCCCCTGCTCGGGGGATGGCTCACCACCGACTACTCCTGGCGCTGGGCGTTCCTGATCAACGTGCCTGTGGGCCTCGTCGTTCTCGTCGGAATCGCCTTCGCCGTGCCCGAGACCAGGGACCCGCACGTCAGGAGAGGCGTCGACTGGACCGGCAACCTGCTGGTGATCGTCGGGTTCGCCACCCTGGTCTTCGGTCTCATCGAGGGCGAGCACTACGGCTGGTGGAGCCAGACCGAATCGCTGTCACTCGGATCCTGGGCGTGGCCGGCCGGTTGGCCCTCGCCGGTCCCGGTGGCCTTCGCCATCGCCGCGGTGGCGCTCGTCGCCTTCTACTTCGTGGAGCGCTCCCGGACGAGACGGTCCATGGTGGTGCTCGTCAACCTGGAGCTCTTCAGGATCCGCAGCTTCGCCGCCGGCAACGTGGCCGTCACCGTGGTCGCCTTCGGAGAGTTCGGCCTGCTCTTCGTCCTTCCCCTGTTCCTCCAGGGGGTGCTCGGCTTCAGCGCACTCGACACCGGATGGCTCTTCCTGTCCCTGGCCATCGGCTCGTTCGTGGTCGGTGGGGCCACCCCACAGCTGGCCAAGCGGATCAGCGCCCGCGGCGTGGCCCGGACCGGCCTCGTCTTCGAGATCATCGGCATCACCGGACTCGGTGCCTCGCTGAGCACCACGGTCAGCGTGTGGGTCATGGCCGGCTGGCTGTTCATCTACGGCATGGGGGTTGGCATGGCGACGGCCCAGCTGACCGGGGTGATCCTCGTCGACGTGCCGGTCGAGGAATCCGGCCAGGCCTCGGGCATCCAGTCGACGGCGCGTCAGGTCGGCTCGGCACTCGGGGTGGCCATCCTCGGCACGATCCTCCTGTCCATGCTCGTGTCGAAGACGACCTCGGCACTCGCCGCGCTACCGGGCGTCTCCCACGCCGTGTCCGACCAGGTCGTCCACGTCGTGCGCTCGTCCGGCGGCGCCGCCATCGGCTCGTTGGGCTCACAGCCCGACGGGACGGCGATCGTGCACGCCGCCTCCGGTGCCGCGGTCGACGCGGCGCGCACCGTCTCCTTCGCCGCTGCGGGGTTCATCTTCCTGGGCCTCGTCGCCACGCTGCTCCTACCGCCCGCCACCGACGCGCCCCAGGACGACCCCGCGGCCCACACCACGTGAGCCGGCGGAGTGTCGGCGCCGGCGCCGTCCCACCCTGGACGCTGGCCATCGGGGCGATGCTGTCCGTCCAGTTGGGCGCGGCGCTGTCGGTGCACCTGATCTCGACGGTCGGCCCGGGCGGCACCGCCTGGCTGAGGCTGTCGGCCGGGGCGGTCGTCTTCCTGGCCATCGCCCGGCCTCGGCTGCGCTCCCTCCGCTGGGGTGACGCGCCGATCCTGCTCGGCCTCGGTATCACGACCGGCCTGCAGACCATCGCGTTCCTGGCGGCGATCGAGCACATCCCCCTGGGCACGTCGGTCGCCATCGAGTTCCTCGGCCCGATGACGGTCGCCACCGTCCACAGCCACAGCCGTCGGGCGCTCCTCTCGGTCGGCGCCGCAGCGGTCGGGGTCGTGCTCGTGACGCAACCCTGGCGTGGCGACATCAGTGCGGTAGGCATCGGGTTCGCCGTCCTGGCCGCGGTGGGCTGGGCCGTCTACATCGTCCTCACCCAACGCCTGGGTGACCGCTACTCCGGCCTCAGCGGCCTCGCCCTCACGGTTCCCGTGGCCGCCTGCACGGCGGCGATCATCGGGATCCCGCAAGCCGCGGGCCACCTCACCCTGGCGGTTGTCGTCACGGGGATCGGACTGGCCATCCTGCTCCCGGTCGTGCCCTACTCGTTCGAGCTGCTCGCCCTCCGGCGGATGACGCCGTCCGCATTCGGCACACTCATGGCCCTCGAGCCGGCCATCAGCGTGGTCCTCGGCCGGTTCGTGCTCCACCAGAAGCTCTCCGCGGTCCAACTGACGGGGATCCTGCTGGTCGTCGTCGCCGGGGCCGCCGCGCAGCGTGGCGGGCTGCGCCGTCCGGCGGCTATCGACGCCACGGGAGGCCAGACCAGTGCCGGTCCGGTGCCCTTTTGACCGGCCACCCGGGACGGGTCCGAACCGGAGCACCGACGGTGCGGTGCGCCCGGCCACGTCCGGACCGGAGCTCGGGCCGCATCGCTTCGCCACCATCATCGTACCGCCCGGTGGGGGGCTTGCCGCAAGGACCCACATCGTGGTGAGAATGCAGGGCGCCGCCGGTTGACCAGCGGTCACGATCGACGGTTCGGACGACACCGACCAGCGGTGTCCGCGACGAAGGTGGACAGATGGGCGCCTATGTGGTCGGTTTCGAGGTGATCGGCCCGGAGCAGGTGGCGGTCGTCGGCGGCAAGGGGGCGCACCTCGGTGACCTGTCGGGGATCGACGGGGTCCACGTACCGACGGGCTTCTGCGTGACGACGGACGCCTTTGCAGCCGTGACGGGGGACGTACCGTCGATCGACGAGCGGCTCGATCTGCTGGCGGGCGTGGACCCGGACGACCATGAGGCGATCCGCGGCCTCAGCACCGCACTGCGTCACGCCGTCGAGGAGTCCCCGGTCCCCGACGGCGTGGCCACGGCGATCACCGACGGGCTGGCCCGGTTCGGCGACGGTGGCGCCTACGCGGTCCGGTCCAGCGCGACGGCCGAGGACACGCCCACCACCTCCTTCGCCGGCCTGCACGACACGTACCTGAACGTCGTCGGGCCGGCGGCGGTCCTCGCGCACGTGCGACGGTGTTGGGCCTCCCTGTTCACCGAGCGGGCCGTGTCCTATCGGACCCGGAACGGCATCGACCACCGGCTCGTCCGGATGGCCGTCGTCGTCCAGCAGATGGTGGTACCCGAGGCGTCGGGCGTCGTGTTCACGGCCGACCCCGTCACGTCCGACCGGACCGTCACCTGCGTGGAGGCCACCTTCGGCCTCGGCGAGGCCCTGGTCTCGGGTCGCGCGACCCCGGACACCTACCGGGTGCGCGACGGTCAGGTCACGTCCCGGTCGATCGCCACCAAGCCACTCGCCGTCCTCGCCGCAACGGCCGGCGGGACCGAGGAAGCGGCGGTCCCGCCGGCGCGCCGGGAGCGGCCGGCACTGACCGATGCGCAGGTCCTCGCGCTCGAGCGACTCGGCCGGCGGATCGAGGCACATGCCGCCTGCCCGCAGGACATCGAATGGTGCCAGGCCGGCGGCGAATTCCACGTCGTCCAGAGCCGACCGATCACCACTCTGTTCCCCGTTCCGGTGACGGGCGACGGCGAACACCACGTGTTCGTGTCGGTGGGTCACAACCAGATGATGACCGACGCCATGAGGCCCCTCGGGATCTCCTTCTGGCTGCTCACGACCCCCCGTCCCATGTTCGTCGCCGGCGGCAGGCTGTTCGTCGACGTCGCCCGGCAGCTGGGCTCACCGGTCAGCCGGGCGGGCCTCCTGGACGTCATGGGTAAGGGCGATCCCCTGGTCCGGGATGCGCTGGAGACTGTCCTGGAACGGGACGACTTCGTCCGGTCATTCCCCGACGAGGGTCCGGCCGGTGCGCCGCCCGGTGCGGCCGACGGTGGTGCGCCCAACCCGCTGGAGACGGATCCGGCCATCGTCGCCGAGCTGATCGCGGGCACGCAGGCGTCGATCGGCGCGCTCCGGCGCGACGTCGCCGGCCTGTCCGGACCGGCCCTGATCGGCTTCATCCGGGCGGACCTCCAAGAGCTGCGGCGGATCCTGTTCGACCCGCGCGGCCATCAGGTGTTCCTTTCGGCCATGGAGGCCACGTGGTGGCTCAACGAACGGCTCGAGGCGTGGCTCGGGGAGAAGAACGCAGCCGACACCCTCGCACAGTCCGTACCCGACAACGTGACCTCGGAGATGGGCCTGGCGCTCCTGGACGTCGCCGATGCCATCCGGCCGTATCCGGAGGTGGTCGAGTTCCTGCAGCACGTCGGGGAGGACCAGGACGTCCTCGAGGGACTGGCCGACCTCGAGGACGGGCAGGCCGCGAGTGACGCCCTGCGGGCATTCCTCGACCGGTACGGGATGCGCTGCGTCGGTGAGATCGACATCACGAGGCCGCGTTGGAGCGAACGCCCCACCGCACTGGTCCCCGTGATCCTCGGCAACGTCAGGAACTTCGAGCCAGGCGCCGGTGCCCGGCGGTTCGAGCAGGGGCTGCAGGAGGCGCGGAGGAAGGAGCGGGACGTCCTGGCGCGCGTGGCAGTTCTTCCGGACGGCGTGCGGAAGGCCGAAGAGGTGAAGCGGAAGATCGACCGGGTGCGAACCTTCATCGGGTACCGGGAGTACCCGAAGTACGGCATGGTGAGCCGCTACTTCATCTACAAGCAGGCCCTCCTGGGTGAGGCTCGACGCCTGGTCGCGGCCCAGGTACTCCGGGAGCCGGAGGACATCTTCTCCCTCACGTTCGACGAACTCGGCGATGTCGTGCGTACGCACCAGGTCGACGAGCAGCTCATCGACCGGCGCCGGGAGGAGTTCGCGTCCTACCGGACGCTCACGCCCCCTCGGGTGATGACGTCGGACGGCGAGGTGGTCACCGGTTCGTACCGACGGGAGGGTGCGCCGCCGGGCGCGCTGGTCGGCCTGCCCGTGTCCGCGGGGATCGTCGAGGGGAGGGCCCGCGTCCTCGGCGACATGTCGGAGGCCGATCTCGAGAGCGGGGACATCCTCGTGACCGCCTTCACGGATCCCAGCTGGACGCCGGCGTTCGTCGCCATCGCCGGCCTGGTGACCGAGGTGGGGGGAGTGATGACCCACGGGGCGGTGATCGCCCGGGAGTACGGCCTGCCGGCCGTCGTCGGGGTCGAGCGCGCCACACGCCTCATCCACGACGGGCAGCGGATCCGGGTCGACGGAACGCACGGATCGGTCGAGATTCTGTCGTAGGAGGAGCAGTCGCAGCGCGCGTCGGGGCCGGGCGCCTGCCAGGATCACCGGATGGCGCAGACGGCTGATCCGTTCCGGAGGTGGCTGGTGGGAGTCGCCGCGGTGGTGCTGGTGGTGGTGACCGTCTGGGCGTGCTGGGGCTGGATCGACCCCAGTGGTGACCCCGGCGGCACGGTGATGGCACAACTCACCCCGACACTCACCGCCGTGCCCGGGTACGGCACACCGGCTCTGCCCGTGGTGGACCAGATACCCGAGTCGCTCGATGCCCCCTACGTCATCCTCACCGAACCCCACCAGGACAGCTGCGACGGTCGGCCCGGGACCGGGGGCTGGTCGCAGGTCGTCGTCCAGTCCCGGTTCCGGTGGGGCACGGGCCTGGCCCCGCTGGTCGCCGTCATGGGACCCCGCCTCGCCCGACTGGGGTGGAGCGTCGCCCCTCAGCCATTGTCCGCCTCTCCTCCCACCGCCACGTGGAGGCGGACCCTGTCCGACGGTGGCCGGGCGTATCTCAGCATCAGTCAAGAAGGTGGTGCGGGATCGACCACCTGGCAGTTCGACGCCGTCGGGGACCCGGTCGGCACCTCGGCGAGTGGCTGTTGAGCGCTCCCGGTGGCCCGGGTCACCGAGTGCGGGTCAGGTGAGAGCAGGTCATGACTGAACCTGGCCACCTCACCTCGCCGCCGTGATCGGCGCCGTGTCGTCGGTCCACGCTCGTCCGTCCCAGAAGCGCCAGGCCTCGCTGGTCGTGGGGTCCAGGTACCACCCGGGCGCCGCGTCGCTCGACTGCTTCGACTCGGGTGCGATGGGTAGGGCGAGCAGCACCATGAGTGCCGCGAACGGTGCGATGAACGGCCCGACGGTCAGCATGCCGAGCAGTGCGCACG
Source organism: uncultured Acidimicrobiaceae bacterium (assembly GCA_964621235.1). Lineage (GTDB taxonomy): Bacteria > Actinomycetota > Acidimicrobiia > Acidimicrobiales > RAAP-2 > Bog-756. The sequence continues at coordinate 2,641 of CAZULR010000050.1, read as the reverse complement.
CACCCACCAAGCCAGCGACGACCAGCCCAGTGACGCCCAGACGCGCCGAGCGGCGCACGACCCTCCAGACGACGCTCGCCGTAGAGACCACCAGGGCGCCGGCAAGCACGACGAGAAGCAGCCGGACCACCCCAGGTTGGCTCTGGTAGAGGGTGGAGGTGGTCGTCGTGGTGGTCGTCGGCCTCCCCGTCCCCGAGCTGACGATGGTCGACGAGCCCGAAGCGACGCTGACGAACATCCAGGCCAACGCCCCCCAGGCCAGATAGGCACCAAGGAGAAGGGCGAACCGGAGGAGGACGTGCCGCGTCCGTCGTGACGATCCTCGGAGACTGGCGCCCCGGGCGCTCATGCCGCACCACCGATCCGCGGAGGTGCCGTGCCTCCTGTTCCCACCACGCCACCGAGGAGGCTGGCGAGTTGGAGCGCATGGTCGAAGAGCGCAGTGGCCGGCGTCCAGTCCCCGTCGAGTTGGGTCAGCATCTCCATGCCCAGGTACAGGGCCACCACCGCGAACCCCATGGTCTCGGCAGGAACCAAGGCACCGACGGGCGAGTCCCCGAGTACCCCGGCCACCGCGTCACGGGCGAAGCTGGTCCACGGGGCGATGCGTCTGGCCACCTCGTCGCCGAGTCCCGGTGTCGTGGCAGCTCCAGCGATCATGGCCACCAGCACGGCAACGTGTCCCGAGTCCAGGTCCTCCCGGTAGATGGACGAGGCCACGTCGACCAATCCGGCCGGCGAATCCACACCAGCTACCGCCGCGCTGTATCGGGCCTGACGTGTGGCGCTGACTGCGTCGAGCGCGGCCAGCAGGAGGCCGGTGACCGAGTCGAAGTGGTAGAAGATGAGGCCCTGGTTGACCCCGGCCCGCTCGGCAATGACCCGGGCGCTGGCACCGGCGTACCCGCGATCCTTCAGGGTGTCGATGGCGGCATGGATGAGGTGCTGACGGGTCTCCTCACCGCGGGTCCGTCGCGCTGTGTGCACCGTTGCATCGTTCGCCATCGCACTGCCTCTAAGTTGAGCACTCGCTCAACTACCGTACCGCACTATCGCTTCAGTGCACAGAACTCACCCCACCCCGACACCGCAACATCCGCTCTGGCGTCCCCCGCGGCACCCGTCCTGGGCGCGGACCGGCCCCCAGGCGCGGAAAGTCCCGGCTTCCGCAAGGGAAACCGGGACTTCCGATATCGCTTCGGTGCCGCTGACGCGAACACCTGATGGTGGGGTGTTCACGGAAGGGTCTGACCTGCGTGAACGCTCAACTGGGGCGGTCCGTTTCATACGCTCCATGCCTGGATTTCATACGGATGGCCGAAAGTCCTGCTCAGGGGCGGGTTATGGCCTCCTACATCTGGCTCCATACGTCGATCCCAATGCCGTCCGTCGAGGGCCTCGAGACTACAGCCGAGGGTCGACCGGCTCGCTGACCACGAAGCGCTCCGGTGACGCGAAGCCGACGGCGAACTCCCAGATGGCGAAGGCCAGCCTGGAGGAGCGTGGTGTCCGGCCGGGAGCGTAGCCGGGTCAGGCATCATGGACACCATGACCACGGACCCAGATCCAGCCGCTCCGCCGTCGCTCTGGCGGGTCTTCCCGTACCCGTTTTCGCCGGAGCAGCAGCCGGCCTGCCCGGTGGCCCAGAGCACCCCGGACGGGGAACCGGGGCTTTCTCCCGGAGGTCGGATGTCAGCGACAGCCCTACGGAGAATGCTGGAGCGCCAGATCGACGACGATTGCCCGTTGTCGGACAGCGCGCTGTCGACCATCGAGGCGTGGAACCTGTCCGGGCTGGACGGCGTCGAAGTAGCGGCACCCCGGGCTGACCTGCTGATTGAGCACACGGCAGTGGTGCTGTCGGAGCTGCTGGGAACCACTTGCACGGGCACCGGGCCCGTTCCCGCGATCGTGGCGAAGTACGGCGAGGGCACAGTGGACCTTGTCCTCCCGAACCTGTTCGGACAAGACGGCGGATGGGGTCTCACGGTCACGGTGAAACTCACCGAGGTGGACGGGCAACAATGCGCCCAGACGTGGCCCACGGTTCGCGAGGGATTCATGCACCACCTCGGGGACCTTCCCGCAATCGGGGACCTTCCGGCGACCTGGGAGACCGAGTCCGGCAGGGTTGCCAACGTGTCGGGCTTGTCAGGCATCTTCGCCATGTAGATCCCGAGAGGTGCGCGCCAGCGTGGAGCAGCACCTCTGCTGCGGTCGCTGCACGACGCCCGGTGCGCAGACGACGCCGTGGCCGATCTGGCAGAAGCCGGGGTACTCCGCCTGCTGGGCAACCTGGTGGTCGGCCCGGCCCCACATCCTGCCGTTCCCCCTCCGACCGAGACGCTGCCGGATTCGGTCGCCATCGCCGAGCACGCTGTGGCGGCCGCCGACCGGGAGGCATCGCCCCGGGGGCCCAAGTGCCTCGAACTGCTCGGCACGCCGCACCACTCGGGCCCGTAGGCGCCCCCGCACACGCTGACTTCATCGGGTCCTCGGGCCCTATTCCATCGCGTCCGCATCCGGTGACAACGACCGGGTCGGGCGCTTCGTCCCTTCCGGGGGACCCGGTCAGTCCACCCCGGCGGGGCCGGACCGCGCGAATGTGGCCCAGGACGCGGAAAATCCCGGCTTCCGGGCC
>CAZULR010000049.1:0-12396 GCA_964621235.1 uncultured Acidimicrobiaceae bacterium | reverse complement strand
TGACCTCGACGGACCACAAGGTCATCGGCAAGTCGTACATGATCACCGCCCTGGTGACGTTCTTCATCTCCGGCGCCATGGCGCTCGTCATCCGGGCCCAGCTGGCCAACCCGACCTCGTCACTCGTCAACTTCCAGACGTACAACGAGCTGTTCACGATGCACGGCAGCCTCATGCTGTACCTGTTCGCCGGGCCCTTCGCCTTCGGTGGACTCGCCAACTACATCGTGCCGCTGCAGGTCGGGGCGCCCGACATGGCCTACCCCCGACTCAACGCCCTCTCCTACTGGCTCTACCTGGGCGGGGCGTCGATGATGACCCTGAGCTTCGTGGTGGCCGGCGGGGCGGCGAGCTTCGGCTGGGTCGCCTACGCACCGCTGTCCAACTCGATTAACTCCCCGGGCACCGGCACCGACATGTGGTTGATGTCGCTGGCCCTGACCGGGTTCTCGGCCATCTTCACCGGGGTGAACCTGGTGGCGACGATCTTCTACCTCCGGGCGCCAGGCATGACCATGTTCCGGATCCCGATCTTCTCGTGGAACATGCTGGTGACCGGCATCCTGATCCTGATCGCCTTCCCGGTGCTGTTCGGCGCCGTGGTGATGCTGTTCTGCGACCGGCACTTCGGCACCCACATCTACTCGGTCCAAGGAGGTGGTGTGCCGGTCCTCTGGCAACACCTCTTCTGGTTCTTCGGGCACCCGGAGGTGTACATCCTGGCCTTGCCCTACTTCGGCATCGTGACGGACATCATCCCGGTGTTCAGCCGCAAGCCGCTCTTCGGCTACCGGGGCATGGTGTTCGCCACCCTGTCGATCGCCGCCCTGTCGACCGGGGTGTGGGCCCACCACATGTTCACCACCGGCGTCGTGCTGCTGCCCTTCTTCAGCCTGCTGTCCTACCTCATCGCCATCCCGACCGGCATCAAGTTCTTCAACTGGATCGGGACGATGTGGGGAGGCCAGATCAGCTTCCAGACCCCGATGCTGTTCTCGATGGGATTCCTGTTCGCCTTCCTCATGGGTGGCGTGACCGGTGTGCTGCTCGCCTCACCCCCGGTGGACTTCATGACCCACGACACCTACTTCGTGGTCGCCCACTTCCACCAGGTGCTGATCGGGACCACCGTGTTCGCCGGGTTCGCCGGGTTCTACTTCTGGTATCCGAAGATGTTCGGTCGGATGCTCAACGAGCGCCTCGGCAAGCTGCACTTCTGGTTCCTGTTCATCGGCTTCTGGGTCACGTTCATCCCCCAGTACATCGTTGGCCTGAAGGGCATGCCCCGCCGCGTCGCCGACTACCTCACCTCCAACGGCTGGACGGGGCTCAACCAGCTCTCGACGGTGGGGGCCTTCGTCATCGGATTCTCCTTCCTGTTCTTCTTCGCCAATCTCATCCATTCGTGGCGGAAGCCCGTCGCCGCCGGCGACAACCCGTGGGACGGCGGGGCGCTCGAATGGTTCACCTCGTCCCCCCCGCCGCACCACAACTTCACCCACCTGCCACCGATCCGCTCGGAGCGGCCCACGTGGGACTACAACCACCCGGAGCACCGCAAGGACGAGTCGCACGGCGACAAGCGCCACCGTGAGCATGAACGGGAGAAGGAGACCGTGGGGGCGAACTCATGAGGGTCAGCGGCACCTTCCTGGCGCTGATCGGCATCTTCTTCGGGATCATCGGCCTCATCTACTGGTTCACCTCCTACGAGGACGCCGGCTTCCTGATGCTCATCGGCTCGGCCTTCCTCGGCCTGCTCCCCGGCAGCTACTACCTGTGGTGGTCCCGTCGGATGCGGCCACTCGAGGGCGACGTGGCCGACGCCACGCCGAGCAGCGGCGCCGGGGTCATCGACTCGTTCCCCGGGTCGAGCATCTGGCCGTTCCTGCTGGGCATGGGGGCGCTGTTCGCCACCCTGACCTTCATCTTCGGGCTCTGGCTGGCCCCCATCGCCGCCGCCCTCGGCCTGTCCGCCGTCATCGGTGGGGTGGTCGAGAGTCGCCGCGGCGGCACCGTCTGAGCCGACACCGGCAGCCGACGCGGCCGCCGTTCCCGTCGGGGCGGAGCCCCGGGACACCACCACGGCGGACCGGCGACCATGACAGGATGGGCCCATGTCCCCCGTCGCGCGTCTGGCCGCAGTGTCCCTCGACAGCTCCGATCCCGCCGGGCTCGCCGCCTTCTACCGGCAGCTCCTCGGCCTCGAGTTGTACTTCGAGTCCGAGGACTTCGTCGCCCTGAAGGGGGCGGGGATCCTCCTCACCGCCCAGCGGGTCACCGACCACGTCCCGCCGGACTGGCCGGGAGGGCACGTGCCGAAACAGATCCATCTCGAGCTGGCCGTCCAGGACCTGGCGACCGCCGAGGCCGAGGCGCTGGCGCTGGGTGCCACCCGGGCCGACGAGCAGCCGAACCCGGACCACTGGCGGGTCCTGATCGACCCGGCGGGTCACCCGTTCTGCATCACGACGCTCATCCCCGACGACTGACCCGGGGCGCCGAGCCCGTGGCCACGCACGCGGCCGTCGAGCTGCAGAAGACGTCGTCGAGGACGCTCTCCGGCCCCGTCACCTCCGGCGTGGGTTCGACCGACCACGAGGACCCGTTCCAGGCCTCCTCCAGCGTCGACGTGACGCCGATGCCGTTCGCGATCGAGTCCCCGACGGCCGCGCAGAACGTGGCACTCCGGCACCCCACTCCGTTGAGGGCGTCGTTCGAGCCGGCGACGTCGGGCGACGGCACGGCCGACCACGACGAGCCGTCCCCCTCCAGCACGAGTGTGTTCCCGTCGTCGTCCGACCCGACCGCCGTGCAGTCGGTGGCTCCGGTGCACGAGACGTCGGACAGGTAGCCACCCCCGACGAGCCCGGTCCCGGGGACGATCGACCAGGTGACGCCGTTCCACCGCTCGACCAGGGTCTGGAAGTCATAGTTGTCCTCGTCCCGGGTGGTCCCGACCGCTACGCACGACGTCGGACCGGTGCAGGACACACCGCTCAGGATGTTGAACTTTCCGGGGACGTCCGGGTTCGGGACCACGGTCCACGCCGATCCGTCCCACGACTCGACCAGGGTCTGCGGGTCGGTCCCGACCGTGGTCGATCCGGTCGCCGCACAGCGGGCCGGCCCGGTGCACGACCCGCTGACGGGATCGTTCAGACAGGTACTCGGCCTGGGCGTGGGCCCGCCACCCCCAGGCCCCGCCGTCCCACACCTCCAGGGACTGGGTGGAGACCGGCGGTCTGCCACCGCCGCCGACCGCGACACCGTCCGTCGGGCTCGGACAGGAGAGCCCGTCCAGCCGACTGACGAGATACCCGTTCGGGCGGGGTGCCGAGGCGTGGGGCCGGGCGGTCGCCGCGGTGCCGGCCGCCCGGTTCGAGACCGGCGACGCTCCGGCACCCGACACGGGCACTCCCGACGTCACCACGACCACCAGGTCCACGACAGCCACCGTGCGGGCGGAGCCGACAGCGATTCTCCTCGGTGGGCTCACGCCCCCATCATCCGCCGCGGTCCCCACGTCGGCCAGAGTCGCAAGACCCGCCCGATGCGTCGAGGCAGGTCCTCGGGCCGGATGCCGCTCCGCAGCACCGGGGTCCCCGTAGGCTCTGTCCGTCCGACGGTGGCCGTCACCGGGCGAGGAGGTGTCGTGCGTACCAAGATCGCGAGGCGGGCCGCAGCTGGCGTGCCGATGGGACTGATGATGCTGCTGGGGATGGTCGCGGTGCCGACCCATGCCGGTGCCACGGCCGTGCCTTCCGTCGTTCGACCTGAGGTGACGGTCACACCTGGCCCGGCGTCGGTGACCGTCACCTGGACTCCCGGATCCGACCAGGGAAGTCCCATCACCGGGTTCACAGTGACGGCGACCGACGTGACCGCAGCGGCCCGCGGTCACCAGACCTGCATCGTCGGCGTCGTCACCGGCGTCACCGCCGGCACGCCGGCCTACAGCGGACCCGACGCATGTACCGTCCGTGACCTGACCGGCGGCGACACCTACACGTTCACGGTGACCGCGACCAATGCCGCCGGCACCAGTGCGCCGAGTGCACCGAGTCCCCCCGTGGTACCGACCGGGTCCGACGATCCCCACCCCGGCTACTGGCTCGTGGGCTCCGACGGCGGCATCTTCAGCTTCGGGGCGGCCACGTTCCACGGCTCCACCGGCGACCTCGTGCTCCAGCGCCCGGTGGTGGGGATGGTCCCCACGGCGGACCACGACGGCTACTGGGAGGTCGCCTCCGACGGGGGCGTCTTCGCCTTCGGCGACGCCGGCTTCTACGGCTCGATCCCGGGCCTCGGCATCGCCCCGGCGGGCACCCCGGGCGCGGCCCCGCGGCTCAACGCCCCGGTCGTGGCCATCGTGCCCTCGACGGATGGTCGTGGCTACTTCATGGTGGCCGCCGACGGCGGAGTGTTCGCCTTCGGCGACGCCACCTTCGCCGGGTCGTGCCCGGGGATCGGCACCTGCCCGGGCAGCGCCGTGTCCGTCCTGCCCGACACCACCGGCAGGGGCTACTGGCTGGTGACCTCGGTCGGCTCGGTCTACGCCTTCGGCGACGCCCCCTACGAGGGTGCGCCGGGTCCGACGCCGTCACCCATCACGTCGGCGGTGCATACGCTCGACGGGGGCGGCTACTGGATCCTCACGGCCGACGGGTCGATCTACGCCTACGGCGACGCCCCCTACCTCGGCGGAGCCTCCACCGCGGGCGGCACCGATCCCGCCACCGCCGTCTTCACGCCGGCCGACTACGGCGGATACTGGATCGTGACGGCCGACGGCGCGGTCTCCTCGTTCGGCACCGCCCCGGGCGAGGGGGGCATGTCCGGTAGCCATCTCAACGGCTCGATCGTCGCTGCTGCCGGCAGCTGACACCCGGGCCGGTGCCGTCGCCCGGGATCCACGGGAGCGGGGCACCGGACCCGCTTCCGTGGTCCCGTTCAGTCGGCGAGGTGGGCCCGGAGCCTCGCCGACGACGGCCGGGTGCCGACGTCGTCGAACTGCCGGCGGACGCCGGACGGGAGGTGGTCGTGGCGGATGTTGACCTCGGTGATCCCGTCGGACTCGGCGAAGGTGGTGATGACCGTCATGGGCCCGGCCGGCTCGGGGTCATCGGTCTCGAACTCGATGGCCTCCACGACCCGCTCACCGGGCACGAGCTCTACGAAGGTGCCCCGGAACGCATCCGTGTGCCGATCGCTCTTCCCGGGCACCCCGTGGTCGGCGATCGCCTCCGTGAGCGTCATGCGGTAGTGCCCGCCCACCCGGGCGTCGAACTCGTGCACCTCGCCGGTCATGGTGCCCGGCACCCGCCACGCCGTCGGTGGTGGATGGCATGACGGACGCCGTCCCGTCCGCTACACCTCGGCGTTGCCGATGTCGGCCAGCACCCCGATCATGGACTCCATGCGGGCACGCGACTTGCGGTAGGTGGGGCCGGTGGTCAACCCGCCGTCCACCGCGATGGCCTGGCCGTTGACGAAGCTGGACGAGTCGCTCGCCAGCCACAGGGCGCACTCCGCGATGTCGATCGGCATGCCGGAGCGACGCATCGGGGCTACGTCGGCCAGCACCGTCTCCATGACCCCCACCGTGGCCTGTGCCGCCTGGGCGTCGAGGCCTGCGCCCCGGCCGAAGATCGACGTGGCGATTCCACCCGGGCAGATGGCGTTCACCCGCACCCCGTCCTCGCCCAGCTCGTTGGCCGTGGTCCGGGTGAGATGGGCGATGGCGGCCTTGCAGGCGCTGTAGTCGTGGCCGCCGGCATTGGCCGTGAGCCCGGCGACGCTCGCCGTGTTGATGATGCTGCCGTGCCCCTGGGGCCGCATGACTCGCGCCGCGGCACGGATGCCGAGGAACACACCACGGAGGTGGATCCCGACGGTCCGGTCGAACATCGCCATGTCGACATCCTCCACCCGTCCGATCGAGCCCGGGTTGCCGGCGTTGTTGAAGACGCAGTCCAGGCCCCCAAAGGCCGACACCGACTCCTCGATGGCCCGCTCGATCTCCCCCTCGAGCGACACGTCGACGTGGACGAACCGTGCGTCGTCGCCCAACTCGTCGGCGATGACCCGACCCCGCTCGTCGTCGACGTCGGCGAGAACCACCGTCGCCCCTTCGGCCACGAAGAGCCGCGCGGTCTGTTCGCCGATGCCGCTGGCGGCTCCGGTGATGACGGTGCGACGGCCTTCGAGGCGGGGCATGGCGGACTCCGTTCGGTGGGGGTGGGTCGGGGCGCATCGTCGCACGCCCACCGGGGACCGTCAACGTGGCCGGCCGTCACCCCCGCCGGTCGTCGCGGAGCGCCAGGAGGGCCAGCCAGCCACCCGGGCTCAGGGCGTAGTTGACGGTGGCGTTGGAAGCGAAGAACCGCCACGACGGTGGATGGACGAGCATGGCCACCACCGCCACCACGGACGGGAGGACGGCCCGCAGGTCGCCCCGGAGCGGCGTCAGCTCCTCGGCACTCCCCCGGTAATCGCCCTCCCGGCGGACCACCGCCGCCACCTCGCCCAGGACCGCCCGCCTCGGACGTGGGCGCCGGGCCGCACCGAGAAGTGCCAGCAGTGCCTGGTGGGTGTGGACGCCGGGCACGCCGGGCCCCTGCGTGGGCGGTGCACCGCCAAGGGCGAGCTCGAGCAGGGGGCCCACCAGATCGACTCCCGACCGGAGCGCGTTGCCGGGTTCGACGAGCCGGGGGTTGACGTCGATGTAGTGGGGGCGCCCGTCGAACAGGATCGCATCCATCGACAGGGCACCATGCCACTCCAGGTCTCCTCCGAGGGTCTCGAGGTGGTTGCGGACGCCCGGCAGGTCGACCGACTCCTTGTGACTCGCCCCACCCGCGGCCCCCTCCCGCACCCGCAGGTTGGCGTGCGAGGCGACCAGTCTCCCCCGGTCGAACACGGACTGGACCATGACCAGTGGACCGGGGAGCTCGGCCTGGACCACCACCCCGCCGAGGCCGAACGCCCCGCCGGCATCGAGCTCGTCGGCCAGCCTCCGGGCCTCGCCGGCGTCCGCCACCCGGACGACGCCCCGGGACGCCGTGCCGATGGGGAGCTTGACGAAGGCCGGGTACCCGTCCCACCGGCGGAGACCGTCGGCGTCCCCCACCACCGTCGTCGGCGGTTGCGGCAGACCGAGCCGGTCCAGCGTCCGGTGGGCCGACACCTTGTCCTGCACTGCGGCGAGGGCGGCGAAGTCCGGCACCACGGTGACCAACCGGGCCGCCGCCAGGCGGTCGGGACAGGCCGCCAGGACGGCCACCTGCTCCTGGGTGGGGAGCAGCACGTCGAAGCGGCCCGCCGCCCACACCGACAGGGCCGTGTCGAGCCAGGCGATCGGGTCCGCGCCGTACGGGGGGACGCGGTGGAGCCGGTGGACGCTGCGGGTGAACCGGGTCAGGGCCAGCGGGTCGGGTGTCAGCACCTCGACCTCGTGGCCGGTCGCCGTCAGCCGTCCCGCCGCCTGCCGGGCGGTCAGGCCCGACCCGTCCGTCAGGAGGATCCGCATCGCGCCCAGTCTGCCAGGCGTCCTCAGGTCGTCCCGGGGGGCAGGTAGTAGGCGTTGAGGGCCCGGTCGCGGTACCCGAGGGCCTCGGTGATCGACGGGGTCCGCGCCGCACCGGCGGCCAGTGCGTCCCGGGTGGCGGCGCGGTTGTTCTCGTAGACGAGCGCCTCGTCGGCGGCCCCGGGGTTGACCCACACCGCGGCCACCAGGACCAGGTCGTCCACCAGGTCGGGGCTGACGATCCCGTCGGCCACGGCCCACAGCACGCCGGAGGCCACCCCGGCCTGGGCCGGGCCCCACGTCATCGTCGAGTGGGCCTCCCCCTCCAGGGTCGCCTTGTTGACGAACAGCGTCATCGGCTTCGCCGGGACGCCCGGCCGCACCGTGGTCAGGAAGGCGGCGTGGCCGGCGCGGGGCGTGGCCAGGGCCGTGACCCAGGCCGTCTCGACCGGGCCGCCTTTGGCCCCCAGCACGGTGTTGAGGTGGGCCGCCTCCGGTCCCGACCCGACGAACGCCTCACCGATCTGGGTGACGAACCCGTCGACCGCCCGTGGGGCACTCACGCCGGCGGCCAGACGGCGGGAGGGGTGGCGAAGGGCTCGGTGCGGCCGTAGCGGTCCTGGCGGAGGAGGTCGCTGCCGAGGGTGCCGGGCGCCGTGTCGTAGGCCAGCAGTCCCACGTGGCGGGCCCGACCGCTCCCCACCGGACTGACGCGGTGCAGCGAGTGGCGACCCTCGAAGATCAACAGGGTGCCCGGCACCATCGGCAGGGTGACCACGTCGTCCCGGACGCCGGCCAGGGCGGCGGCCACGTCGTCGTAGCGCTCGTCGTCCGCCGACCGGATGCGGGGGAACACCTCGAAGTGCCCGCCGTGGTCGGCCGTCTGGATGGCGAGCGACACCACGAAGTCGGTCTGGTCGAAGTGCCACTGGAGCTCGTCGCCCTCGTGCATGACGGCCAGGTTCAGGGCGCCGAACGGGTCGGCGTACGGATAGACGGGACCCCGGTCGAGGACGGCCTCCACCAGCGCCCGCAGCGGCTCCCACTCGTAGAGCCGCCTCAGCAGGGACGTCGCGGGCATGAGGTCGTACGGGACCGCGCCGACCGCGTAGTGGCCCCAGGTCAGTCGGGGATGGTCCTCGGGCAGGCTGAAGTCGGGGAACTCGAGGTACGCCGTCCCCTCACCCGCCGAATGGTGGGCCCGGGGAGCCAGCGCGTCCGCGTCGGCCACCAGGGCGGAGACACCCGAGGGCGCCAGGAAGCCGGCCAGCTCGACCGCTCCGGTGTCCCGCAGCTGGGTCCGGGCACCGGCCACCACGGCGGCCAGCGCGGCCCCCTCGGGCTCCAGCACCGGGTAGCGGTCGAGATCGACGCACTCGTCGACGACGGTTCCCATCACGGCCGAGGCTACCGCCGCAACCGGGTCCGTGGCCGCGGGCGCTAGCGGATGACCCGGCGGACGCCGGCGGCCGTGGCCAACTCGGGATCCGTCGTGTCGATGAAGGTCGGGACCGGAATGGCCCCGAGCTCCTCGTGGGTGTCGCCCGGCCGCGGCGCGGAGTCGGTGGTCACGTACTCGCCCTCGGCCGTCCGGGACACGATCAGCGCACGCTTGCGCTTGCCGATGTTCTCGGCGTCACGCATCTCGTGGCAGATCTTGAAGGCGATGAAGTAGGCCACGATCGGCGCCAACGGTACGAAGAACCGGAAGAACCAGAGCACGTCCATGAGCGGCAGCTCGAAGAAGTTGGCCATCACGTCGGTAGACGACGCGAAGAACACCGCGAAGAGGAGGGTCAGCATGGCCACACCGGCCGCCGTCCGCTTGGGACGGTCGCGGGGACGGTCGAGCAGATTGTGGTAGTTGCTGTCCTTCGTCTTGTACCACTCGATCAGCGGCCAGGCCAGCAGGATGTTGAAGATGAGGCCGGGGAAGATGACCGCCGGCAGGAACACCTCGAGCGGGATCGTGTGGCCGTAGCCCACCCACTCCCAACTGGGCATGATCCGCAGTGCGCCGTCGAGCCAGCCCATGTACCAGTCGGGCTGGACGGCGTAGGAGATCTGGTAGGGCTCGTACTGGCCGAACTGCCAGATCGGGTTGATCTGGGCGAAGCCGCCGAGCCCGAAGATGACCGCGGCGGTCATGAACAGGAAGCCCGTGGTCTTGGCCATGAACGTCGGGAACATGGGCGAGCCGACGACGTTGTCCTCGGTCTTGCCCTTGCCGGGGAACTGGGTGTGCTTCTGCTTGACCAGGAGGCCCAGGTGGGCGGCCAGCAGCCCGACGAGGATGGCCGGCACGATCAGCACGTGGATGATGAAGAAGCGCGGGATGATCACGCCCGTGCCGGGATAGTTGCCCCCGAAGAGGAAGAAGCCCAGGTACGACCCGACGAGGGGGATCGACTCGATGATCGAGTAGGCGATGCGGATACCGGTGCCCGACACCAGGTCGTCGGGCAGGGAGTAGCCTAGGAAGCCGTTGACGATGCCGAGGATCAGCATGGTCACGCCGACGACCCAGTTGAGCTCGCGGGGCTTGCGGAACGCACCGGTGAAGAACACCCGGGCCATGTGGACGGCGATGGCGCCGAGGAAGATGTCGGCCGCCCAGTGGTGGGCCTGACGCATCAGCAGGCCGGATCGGACGTCGAACGACAGTCCGACGGTCGAGGCGTAGGCCTCCGACACGTGCTGGCCGCGCAGCGGCACGTAGCTGCCGTGGTACACGATCTCGTGGGCGGAGGGGACGTAGTACAGCGAGAGGAAGACTCCCGTGCCCAGTAGGACGACGAAGGAGTAGAGGGCGATCTCCCCCAGCATGAACGACCAGTGGTCGGGGAAGATCTTGTCGAGGAACGAGCGTCCGCCCTTGGCGACGCCGAGGCGGTCGTCGATCCAGTTCAGGCTCTTGTCGATCATGGGCGCTCCCAGAATCCGGGGCCGACGGCCTGGTCGAAGGAACCGTTCGCCCGCATCTGGCCGGTGGCGTCCACGGTGATGGGCAGCTGCGGCAGCGGACGGGGCGCAGGTCCGAACTCAGGGATGGCGCCCGAGTTCACGTTGAAGATCGACTGGTGGCACGGGCACACCAACTGCTGCGTGCGCTCCTGGTAGAGACCGACGGGGCAGCCGAGGTGGGTGCACAGCTTGGAGTAGGCCACGTAGCCCTGGACCCCGTAGGACGTCTTGCCCGGAGGGGTGATCGGATAGGGCGGGTCGTTCGGGCCGAGCTCGGCCAGGCGGATCAGGATGACCTGGTCCGGGGACGATCCCTCGAAGCCCTTGGGGAACACGGTGAGCACCCCGCCCACCTCGAGGTCGTCGACCATCACCTGGCGGCCGTCGACGGTGACGAGCTTGGCGCCCTTCTTCCAGTTGGTCGTGAACAGCGAGTCCTCGGTCGGACCTTCGTTGTCCTCCGACTTGGCCGGCTTGGGCCCGAGCGAGCGGATCCCGGGAACGACGAGGGCGAGGGTCATGATGCCGCCGGCGACGGCGAACACGCCGAGCAGCAGGCCCCGACGCTTGACCTCGAGGCCACCGCGGCCGGTGATGGCGGCGTTGAACGCCTTGCGCTCGGGTTCCGAGGAGTGGAATTCGTGGCGCTCCTCGACGAAGGGCCCCTGGGGCATGAGGTACTTGCCCCAGGCGATGGTGCCGACCCCCAGGCCGAGCATGCCGACCGCCAACGTGGCGGCCTCCCACTCGTTGCTGGCGTCGATCCAGTACACCCAGATGAAGGCGATGAACCCGAGCATCCCCACGACCATGGCCAGGATGGCCAGGTTCTGCATCCGCTGGGGGTTCTTGGTGGCGGGCTGCAGGTGCGGATCATCGAGCGTCGCGGGCGGCAGCGAGTTGGGCTTGTTGTCGCTCACGCGCGATCTCCGATCCAGAAGCAGACGAGCATCAGGAGGCCGACGCCGACGAGGAGTCCGACGAAGCCCTCACCGACGGGGCCGATGCCTCCGAGGCCGACGCCTCCCGCGTTGTTCGGGTGCTGCAGGACGCCGGTCACGTAGGCGGCGATGTCCCGGGCCTCGGTGTTGGTGATGTTGCCCGGACCGAACCGGGGCATGTTGCCCGGGCCGGAGCGGATGGCCTCGACCACCTGTGTCGGGGTGGCCAGGTGGAGGCTGGGGGCGTAGGCGCCCTCGGCCAGGGCGTCACCGGCGCCGGAGATGGTGTGGCAGGCGGCGCAGTTGAGGGTGAAGAGGGTGTTGCCGTTCTCGAGGTCGGCGCCGGCCGTCTTGACCAGCGGCACCTGGGTGCCCTGTCCCGGCGTCAGTGACTGCACGAAGGCGGCGATCTCGAGGGTCTGGATGCGGTTGAAACGGGGCGGCTTGCGGATGGCCTGGACGCTGGTGTTGGCCAGCGGCATGCGGCCGGTGGACACCCAGAAGTCGACCGTCCCGGCACCGAGGCCCTGGAGGTTGGGGGCGACGCCCGCCTTCCCGTTGGCCTGGCTGCCGTGGCAGCTCGAACAGTTGGCGGCGAACAGGGCCTCGCCCGGCTTGATGAACGACGCCGGCAGGTCGGTGTAGTAGATCCCGTCCTGGTTGGAGGGACTGGCGGCCTTGGCGGTGGCCGAGGCGGACGGCTCGGCCGAGATCGCGGTGGGCACCGCCTGGACGGTGCCGGGCTGAGCCCCGGGTGCGGTCGACACCGTCACGGGTGCCGTGGTCGTCGTCGTGTCGGCCTGGGCCGGGCCCGACGAGAAGGCGACGAGGCCGAAGACGGCGACGGCACCGACCAGGGCCGCGGGCGCGGCGAGGCGTGCGGTGACGGAGCGGCGGGTGGTCTTCGGCATCACTTGAGCAGGAAGAGGCAGGAGTAGAGGCCGACCCACACCACGTCGACGA
>CAZULR010000048.1:0-12601 GCA_964621235.1 uncultured Acidimicrobiaceae bacterium | reverse complement strand
TCCGGTCCCAGCCCGAAGCCCAGGAAGCTGGCCTCGGAGTCGCCGACCAGCAGCACCCGGATCGGCCCACCGGTTCCGGCGGCCACGGTGGGCACGCCGGCCGCCGTGCCGGGGTCCTCGCCTTTCGGGACGGCGAACGTGTTCGGCACGGTGCCCGGCGCCTGGTTGACGGCCGCCGTCGCCCCGGCGGTGGACCCGACCACCAGGGCCGCCGTCGCACCCACGGCGAGGGGCGCGACCACCCAGCCGCGCCAGCCGCGGAGGAGCCCCCGGCGGATCGGGAGCTCGAGGAAGTGGAGCGACACTGCGGCCACCGCCACCGAGCAGCCGACCCGGAGGGCGAACAGGGCCCAACCCGACAGGCCCGTTCGCTCCCGCGTCAGGACCACGAAGATCGGCCAGTGGTACAGGTAGAGCCCGTAGGAGATGGCTCCCACGTACCGCACCGGTCGCAGGGACAGGAACCGGCCCCACGGGCTGGCGGGCAGGAGGGCGACGCTGGCGATGACGGCGGCGGTGGCCAGGGCCACCAGGGTGAACCCGCCGCGGTAGATCCAGGTCGAGGTGGCATCCACCGAGTAGGCGAGCCACAGCACGGTCGCCAGTCCGGCGCCCCCGAGGGCCACCAGGACCACCCGGGCCACCGGGCCCAGGGTGACGGCGCGGACCAGGGTGGTGGTGGGGACGGGCCCGGACCGACGGCGGGGGAGCGGGTGGGCGAGCACGATGGCCAGCGCGGCGCCGATGAGCAGGGCCTGGGCCCGGGTATCGGTGCCGTAGTAGGCCCGGCTCTCGCCGGCCCCGTTGCCGTAGACGACGGCCATGTCGATCGCACTCGCCACCGCGCCCACGACGGTCAGGACGAGCAGGGCCCGCAGTGAGCGGGACCACCGCAGCACCGCGAGGACGACGAGCGGCCAGACGACGTAGAACTGCTCCTCGATCGACAGCGACCAGGTGTGGAGCAGCGGCTGGGGTGTGTTGAGGGCGGCGAAGTAGCCCTGGCCGCCGGAGACCTGGTGCCAGTTGTTGACGTACAGGAGTGTGGCGATGGCGTTGCTGCGCAGCGCGCCGAGGGTGTCGGGCGACGCCAGGAAGATCCCGTAGAGGGCGACGCCCGCCAGCATCACCAGGAGGGCGGGCACCAGGCGTCGGACGCGGTGGCCCCAGAACCGCGTCAGACCGATGCCGGAGTTCTGGCGGTACTCGGAGACGAGGAGCCCGGTGATCAGGAACCCGGAAAGCACGAAGAACACGTCGACGCCGAAGAACCCGCCGCCGGCCCAGGTGAACCCACCGTGGAAGACGAGTACGAGCGCGATGGCCAGGGCCCGGATGCCGTCGAGCGCCGGGATCCGTCCGAGCGACGGCTCGGGCGCCGGGGCGCCCTCCGCCGCCGGCCCGGTCCCCTCGGGGGCCCGCGGACGGGCCGCGGCCTGCTCTTCCACGGCTCCTCCCACCGCCGAATGGTAGCCCCGGACCCCCGACGCCCCTCGTCGGGCGGCGGCCGCTCAGCTCGCCGAGTGGGCGGCCGCGGAGCGCTGGCGCCACCGCATCAGCGGTCGTTCGATGAGGAACCAGCTGGCGATGGCGATGGCGAAGATGACCGCCAGCCGGACGAGCTCGTTGGGCCAGAACGCCCACCCGGTCTCGTTCTGCTGGATCGCCAGGTAGACGGGGAAGTGGATCAGGTAGACGGTGTAGGAGAGGTCGCCGATGAAGACCAGGAACCCGAGGCCGACCAGCTTCGAGCCGAGGCTGGCGGGGCAGATCACGAAGTAGACGATGATGATCGCCGAGGCGACCGTGGTCGAGGGCAGCCACCAGACGGCGAGGTTCTCCGTGTTGAGCGGGGCGTACAGCAGGATCCAGCACAGGAAGATCGCCGACCCGGCGGCGGCCGCGGTGATCAGGCCGCGGGCCCACCGGGCCCAGGCGTGCAGGTGGCCGTCGGCCGCCAGCATGCCGAGCAGGCATCCGAGGAAGAGGGCGTCGGCCCGCGAGTCGAAGGCGTAGTAGATGCGGTCGAACACCACGTTGTCGAAGTGGTGGGCGTGGTACACGAGGAACAGCCGGTCGCCCGCCGACGCCAGCATCCCGACGATGGCGAACCCGTACGCCAGGCGTCGCTTGTGCATGGCGACGGCGGCCACCATGGCGAGCGACCAGAGGATGTAGAACTGCTCCTCCACCGACAGCGACCACGTCTGGGCCAGGTAGCCGAAGAACGGTGCGTGCCCGAAGGCCTGGCGGTAGTCGGCGTAGTAGAAGAGCGCGGCGAAGCTGTCGCCCCAGAGCCGTTGGGCCGCATCCGCCACGTTGACGAAGTGGGCGTAGATGGCCAGCAGTACCACCGTGAGCAGCAACGGTGGGAGCAGGCGGACGCCGCGACGGGCGTAGAACGCACCGAGGCTGATCCGCCCGTTGCGCTGGCCCTCGCCCGCCAGCATGGCGGTGATCAGGAACCCGGACAGGACGAAGAAGACCTGGAGCGCCACCCAGGTGCCGGGCAGCGTCTTGAAGTTGGAGTGGTAGGTCAGGACGGTGAACAGGGCCAGTGCCCGGATGCCGGTCAGTGGTGGCCGGTTGCCGAGCCGGAAGCGGTAGGGCTCGGGCGCGGTCGTGCCGGCCGTGGGGCCGCCGTCCGCGCCGGTGGGGGAGCTGGCGTCGGCGGCGACGGCTGCGGGCGGTCCGCCGTCGAGGACCGGGGCCGTCGGCGGGGAGGTGGACCCCGGTTCGGCGACGGCGGCCCGGGCCCGGGTGGTGGCGGCGCCGGGCGAATGCGCCCCGCCGCGGCTACCCACTGCCGACCCCGGCGACGGCGCCGACCCGAGGCGGTCGCCCACCGGGCCGCTTCTCGGCTCGTCGACCACGTGTCGCCATCGCCAGGATGGTACACCGGCGCCTTCGGCGGACCCCGGGCCGGGGAGTGCCTCCACTACCATCACCGCCATCGCACACCTGGGGGACACCGAGGTCACGACCGGGCCGGCGTCTGGCGGCCCCGGGGGGACCGATGCTGCGCCCCCGACGCGCCGTCGGGTCGCGCGGGGTGCCCGGGCCTGGTGGCCGGTGCTGGTGCCGCTGGCCATCGTGCTGGTCGGGGCCTGGACCTACCGGTGGGTGGACGAGGACGCCTTCATCAACTTCCGGATCGTCCACAACCTGCTGGCCGGGCACGGTCCGGTCTTCAACGTGGGGGAGCGGGTGGAGGCCGACTCCGACCCGCTGTGGATGTTCACGCTCGCCGCCGTGCACGGCGTCACGCCGTGGGCGTCACTGGAATGGACCTCGGTGGTGCTCGGGATGGCCTGTACGGCCGGCGCGTTCGTGGCCGGAGGGGCCGCCGCCGCCCGACTCGGCGCCCGGCACGACGAGGGGACGGTCCTCCCGATCGGCCTGCTGATGGTGTCCGTGGTCGCCGGGGTGTGGGAGTTCGCCACCTCCGGCCTCGAGATGTCGATGGTCTTCCTGTGGTTGGGCCTCTCGTTCCTGCTCCTGGTGCGGGCCGCCGACCGCCGCACCGGTGCCGTGGTCGGTGCCGTCGTGGCGGGGCTCGGCACGCTGATCCGCCCCGAGTTGGCCCTGGCGTCCGTGGTCCTCGTCGCGTCGCTGCTGGCGCTCGTGGCCTCGCCGGGGTGGGCAGGTGGCGGTGGCCGGGCCCGTCGGCTGGTCGCCGTCCTGACCGCCGCAATCGCGCTGCCGGTGGGCTACGAGCTCTTCCGGATGGCCTACTACGCCCTGGTGGTCCCCTCGACGGCCCTGGCCAAGGCGGCGGGGTCGTCGTGGTGGTCACAGGGGGGCACCTACCTGTGGAACTTCGTGGCCCCGTACACGCTGTGGCTGCCGCTGGGACTGGCCGCCGTCGTCGTCGGGGTCCGTGTGGCGCGGTGGTGGGGACTCGGCGACCGCACGGGGGTGCTGGTGACCGTCACGCCGGTCGTGGTCGGCCTGGTCGATCTGCTCTACGTGGTCGGGATCGGCGGCGACTACATGCACGCCCGCCTGCTGCTGCCCGCCTTCTTCGCACTGTGCCTGCCCGTCTACGTCGGCGTGCGGTCGCTCCGGGGCGCCCTGGCGGTGCCCGTGGCCGGCATCGCCGTGTGGTCGGTGGTCTGTCTCGGCTGGCTCCGGTTCGTGCCGCCGCCCCCGCCCCCGCACCTGGGCCTCCAGACCGTCTTCATCTCCAACGAGCGCAACAGCTGGATCACCGCCACCGGCTCGCCCCACCCGGTGACGGCGGCCGACTACCGGAGGGCGTTGTCCGGCAGGGCCGGGGCCGTCCTCGCCCGTGCCGCCCGCTCCGTGCCGCCCGGACACCAGGGCATGCTCGTGATCACGAACCCCTTCGCCCCGGTCGATCCCTCGACCATCGTGCCCGCCCGGTCGCCGCTGCCGTTCCGGCTCGCCGTGAACCTCCCGGCCATCGGCGTCATCGGGTACCTGGCCGGCCCCGACGTCTACGTCTACGACGAGTTCTCGTTGGCGAACCCGGTGGGCAGCCACACCACGGTCACCCACCACGCCCGGCCGGGCCACGAGAAGCTGGTCGGCCCGTCGTGGATGCTCGGACGCTTCGGGGTGCCCGGTGCGACGGCCGTGTCCGGTGGGGCGTCGGCGGCGTCCGTGGCGGCGGCCAGGGCGGCCCTGTCCTGTGACCCACTGCGGGCCTATCTGACCGCCATCACCGCACCGCTGACCGTCGGGCGGGCCTTCGCCAACATCGGCGACAGCCTCGGGTTCACCACGCTGCAGTTCAGCGCCGACCCGCGGGTGGCGGCCGTGCAGCTCTGCGGGACGGCGGGGGCACGCTCGTGACGGCGACGAGCGTCGGCGTCCCGGTCGCCCACGGCCGCGCCCTCCCACCGGCCGCCGGCGGGCGACGCGGCACGGTCCTGGCCGCCGCGGCCTACCTGATACTCGGAGTGGGGCTCTGGTGGGACACGTGGTCCAGTCACCCGTCGACGGTAACGACCTGCGGCTGCGGCGACGCCGCCCGCTTCCTCTGGTACTTCCGCTGGCCGGCCACCGCGCTCGCCCACGGGCACGACGTCCTCTATTCGACGTACCTGTTCCACCCGGGTGGGATCAACATCCTCGACGACACGAGCGTCGTGGCGCTCGGGGTGGTGCTGGCGCCGGTCACCTGGGTGGCCGGTCCGGTGGCCTCCATGAACGTGGCGCTCACACTGGCGCCGGCCCTGTCGGCATTGGCCATGTTCGTCGCTCTGCGCCGGTGGGTGCGGTGGGTGCCGGCCGCGTTCGTCGGTGGACTGGCCTACGGGTTCTCGCCGTTCGTGGTGACCGAACTGGCGCTCAACCAGCTGAACATCGCCTTCCTGGCCGTCCCGCCCCTCATCGTCCTGGTCCTGGCCGACCTCCTGGTCACCCAGTGGCGACGGCCGTGGGTGGACGGCCTCGCGTTGGCCGGGCTCGTCGTCGTGCAATTCTTCATCGGCACCGAGGTGCTGGTCATCACCGCCCTCGCCGTGCTCGTCGGCCTGGTGCTCCTGGTCGTCTGGGCGGCGGCCCGGCGTCCCGACGAGCTGTCGGCGCGGCTCGGGCGGGCGACGCGCGGCCTGGCCGTCGCCCTCGGCGCGTCGGCCGTCGTGCTGGCGTACCCCCTGTGGTTCCTGCTGGACGGACCCGCCCATCTCGTGGGCCCGATCTGGTCGGCGGGCGCCACCACCCGCTACGGCACCTCGCTGTCCAGCTTCGTGTCGACCGGCGGACTCGGCGGACTCCGCCAGTCGATGCTGAGCTTCGGCGGCTACCAGGGTCCCGCGCTCGCCGGCCTCGGCTACCTCGGCCTCGGCGTGCTGGTCGTCGCCGTGGTCGGGACGGTGCTCTGGCGCCGCGACCGGCGGATGCTGCTCTTCGCCGGGGTGGGGGTGGTGGCCGCGGTCCTCTCGCTCGGCCCGGGGCACGGATACCCGGTGCCGTGGGATGCGCTCCAGCACCTGCCGTGGGTGGGGGACATCGTCGAGGTCCGGTTCACCCTCGTGGTGGCGCTGTGCGTGTCGGTGCTTGCGGGGCTCAGCCTCGACCACGCACGGGCGGCGCTCGAGGCGCGTGGTGCCGTCGACCGGCGTGCCACGGGCCCGCTGTCGTGGGTGCTCGTGCTGGTGGTCGTCGTGCCGACCGTGGTGGCCCTGTGGCCGAACCTGCCGCTCACCACCCGGACCGTCGTGCTGCCGGCCTGGTACGCACGCACCGGTGGCGCGCTGCCGCCTGGGCACGTGGTGCTGGCCTACCCGGTCCCCTCCTCGGGACTCCAGTCCTCCGAGGCCTGGCAGGCCGTCAACGCCATGCGGTGGGCCCAGGCGAGCGGGGGCGGGCCGCAGGGCCAGCCGTCGCGGGCCGGTGCGGCCCGACCGGGGTTCGAGGTCCTGTCCGCCGCATCCCTGCCGCTCGGCCCGGCCCCGGTGCCGACGCCGTCCGCCGTGGCCGCGGTGCGCTCGGCGCTGCGTCAGTGGCGGGTGACCACCGTCGTCGTGCCGGACCAGCCCGGACTGCCCGTCTACGAGCAGGGGAGGGGCGGCGCCTACGGGAGCGCCTTTTTCACCGCCGTGCTCGGGGTCCTTCCCGTCCACGTCGACCGGGCCTGGGTGTGGAGCGGCGTGGCCACGCCCTCGCCCGCGGCCCCGGTCTCGCCCGCGGCGTTCGGACGGTGCCTCGCCGTGTCGCCGGGGCCGGCCGATCCACTGGCGGTCCCCGCGTGCGTCCTCGGCGCGGCGACCGCCGCGGGAGCCTGAGCTCGTGGTCGGGACCGTGGACGTGACCCCGCGGCGCCGCCCGGCGCGGCCGGAGCAACCGGCCCCCGTGCGGAGGGGAGGCGGCCGGGCCCTCGCCCTGGCCGCGGTCGCCTACCTGGCCGTGGCCCTCCTGGTGTGGTGGAACGTGTGGTCGAGCCACCCGACGGCCACGACGACCTGCGGCTGCGGCGACAGCGCCCTGTTCCTCTGGTTCTTCGCCTGGCCGGCCCACGCCCTCACCCACGGGCTCGACCCGTTCTTCTCCGTGGCCATGTCCCATCCGAGCGGCGTCAACCTGCTGGACAACACGTCGGTGCTGGCCCTCGGGATCGTGTTGGCGCCGGTCACCTGGGCCTTCGGGCCCGTGGCCTCGATGAACGTCGCGCTGACCCTGGCACCGGCGCTGTCGGCCCTCGCCATGTTCGTGCTCCTGGCCCGGTGGGTGCGGTGGGCGCCCGCCGCCTTCGTCGGCGGCCTCCTCTACGGGTTCTCGCCCCTGGTGCTGGTCAGCCTCTCGGACGCCCACCTCATGCTCGGCTGGGCGGTGGTCCCCCCGCTGGTGGTGGCGTGCGTCGACGACCTGCTCTTCCGGCGCCGCCGGGGACCGGTGGCCGTCGGCCTGGTGCTCGGCCTGCTCCTGGTGGTGCAGTTCTTCGTCGGCACCGAGGTCCTCCTCGTCCTGGGCATCGCTGCCGTGCCCGCCACGCTGCTGCTCGGCGGCTACGCCTTGGCCCACCTCGACGCGGCGCGGGACCATGCCCGGCACGCCCTGGTCGGGCTGGGGACGGCGGCAGCCACCGCCGGGGTGCTGCTCGCCTGGCCGACGTGGTTCGCCCTGGACGGTCCGGTCCACGTGTCGGGCCGGGTGTGGCCGTCGCTCTACCTCGGCTTCGAGGGGACGACGGCCAAGGCCTACCTCTGGCCCACGCCGGCGTCGCCCGGCTACACGCTCTTCTCCCACCGGGTCGGTGGCTACCAGGGCCCCACCCTCTCGGGGCAGTACGTCGGGATCGGCCTGGCGCTGGTGGCGGTCGCCGGCCTGCTGGTCTGGCGCCGCGACCGTCGCCTCCGGTTCTTCGGGGCGATGACGGTGGTCTCGGTGGTGCTGTCGCTCGGCGCCAGCCGGACGGTGTGGCTGCCGTGGCAGGTCCTGGCTGGGCAGCCGGTCTTCCAGAACATCATCCCGAGCCGCTTCGGTGTGGTGACCTACCTGTCGCTGGCCGTCATCCTGGGCGTGGTGGTCGACCGCACCCGCGACGCCGTGCTGGCCCGGCCCGGCGACCGCGGGGCCCATGGCGCGAGCGGATCCTCCGACCGGCGTCGCTGGGTGGCGGGGGCGGTCGGCCTGGCCGTGGCCGCCGTCGGCCTGGTGCCGATCGCCGCCTATCTCGCCCCGACCGTGCCCATGGTCACCCAGCCCGTGCGGTCGCCGACCTGGTTCACCGCCGTGGCCCCCCGTCTGCCCGACGGCACGGTGCTCCTGGTGTTCCCGGTTCCCGACCAGGTCATCGAGAGCGCCATGGCCTGGCAGGCGATGGCCGCCTTCCCCTACGCCATGGTCGGCGGGGGAGGCCCGGGCGGGGTCATCGAGCGCACGGGCGCCGAGCGTCCAGGTGCCGAGGCCGTCGCCCGGGCCTCGTTCTCCTTTACCGGCCAGCGCCTGCGACCGGGGGACGTGGCCGCCACGCGCGCCGCCCTGGTGGGCTGGGGGGTGGACGAGGTGGTGCTGCCCGCCCAGCCCGGCCTGCCCGCCTACGACCAGGTCACCTCGGTGCCCTACACCGTCGCCCTCCTGACCGCCGTCACAGGCCGGGCGCCCCGGCTGCAGGCGGGCTCATGGGTGTGGCCGCACGCCGCGCGCGACCTGCCCACCGGCCCCGGGCCGACACCCGCGGCACTGGCCGCCTGCCAACAGCTGGGCACCGGGGGCTCGCCGGCCGCCATCGCGCACGAGGCGGCGTGCGTCCTGGCCGCGGGCTGAGCGGGGGTGACTGGTAGCGTCACCGCCCGTGACGCACGTCGGATCTCCCGCGGGGACGCACCGACGCGACCCGCTCCGGTCGGTGCCGGTGACGGTCGTCTCCGCCCTCGTGGCCGTCCTCGCGCTGGTGGCCCTGGGCGGCCAGGCCGTCCGCGGCGCCCGCACCGTCGACGTGCAGCTGGCCCCGCACACGGTCCGTGACGCGGCGGTCGACGACGCCTTCTACGCCTGCATCGACACCCAGGCCCACAGCCTCGTCCGACCGGGCCAGACGGTGACGCTGGGTGGTACCAACCTGGCCGATGTCGTGACCATGATCAAGGGGTTCGGCTCCTGGGTGACCGTGGCCGACCCGGCCTCGAGCGCCGAGGTGACCCTGACCCTGCACGACGGGGCCGCCGGCCCGGGCACCTGCCTCGGCACGACGGTGGTCGCCACCACCCACGGCCCGGACGGCCGCACCGTCGTGCGCGTGGGAACCGGCGCCCAGGTGCCCGGCCAGGGCCCGCCCCCGGCGCCGCCGCTGTGAGCACCGTCCTCGCCACCGCCGCCGGCATCTGCGCCCTCGGCGCCGCCGGCCTCCTCCCGGTGCTGGCCACCGTCGGGCTGCGCTGGTATGCGGTGCCACTCGCCCCGCTGGCCGGTGCCGTGGCCGCCAGCCTGGCCGCCACGGCGTCCCTGACGTTCGGCGGTGCGCTGCTCGACTGGTTCCTGGGCATCGCCGTCGTGGCCGCCGGTGCGGTCTGTGGCCTCCTGGTCGTCCGCCCCGACCTCGGCCTGCGGGCCGACGCACCCCGTCGCACCGGCCGGGCCGTCGACCGTGTCGCCGGCGTGGTCGGGTTCCTGGTGGTGCTGGCGGCCTGCGCCTGGAGCCTGCGTGGCCTGCGGACGCCGACCGTCGGGTTCGACGCCCGGGCCCTGTGGGTGATGCGGCCGGGCTGGTTCCTGCACAGCCACGCACAGCTGCTCGTCGACCTCCGTGCCCGAAACCTGGTGCTGACCCAGTCGGCCTACCCACCGCTGCTGAGCGCGTCGGTGGCGGTGGCCTGGAAGATCACCGGGATCCACACGGCCCGACTCGGGGTCACCGTGGTCGCCGTGCTCGACGCCTGCGCCCTCGCCGCCGGCGCGCTGGCCGTCGTCCAGGCCGCCCGCACGGCGGCGGCCCGGGTGGCCCGGACGTGGCTGCCGCTGGTGGCGGGCATCGCCATCGCGGCCCTCCTCGTGGTGGTCGCGTCGGGCGTCACGGAGCCGTTCCTCACCAACGGGTACGCCGACCCGCTGTGGTCGCTGGCCGCCGTCGCCGCCGTGGCCTTCGGCCTGCAGCTCCGATCCGACCCGTCGACCCGGGCCGCCGCCGTGATCCTGGTGCTGGTGGCCGGCATGTCCAAGAACGAGGGCTTCGTGACCGCCGTGGCCCTGGTGGCGCTCGTGGCCGCGCGGTCGATCGGGGCCGCCGGAGTGCGCGGTGCCCGGGACCGACTCGTCACCCCGTTGGTGGTGGCGGTCTGCGAGCTGGCGGCCCTGGCGTGGTGGCCCGTCCTGATGAAGGCCATCCACGCCCGGGGGGCGTCCTCCACGTTCTCGGCCTCCCAGGACCTGGCCCACCGCACGGACGCGGTCGTGCACGGCTTCAGTCCCTACCTCCATGTGCTGGTGCTGGCGTTGCCCCTGGCGCTGCTCGGCGGCGTCGCCCTGTCGGGCGTGCGGCGTGCCGTAGAGTTGGGCAACGACCTGTGGGCGTGGCTGGCCCTGGCCACCGGACTGGTGGCGGTGGCCAGCGCACTGGTGACCGGCAGCGGCGCCATCGGGCCCTGGCTGCTGTCGACCGCGCACCGCATCACCGAGTACCCCGCCCTGGAGGGCTGGTGGATCGTCGGACTGTGGGCGGTGGTGGCGGTCGCCGGGCTCGCCGGTCCGGCGCCGCGCCGCGCCGCGGCCGTGGACGACCCCACCCCGGCACCCGTCGAGGTCGACGTCCCCGGCGCCGACGACCTGGTGGGGGCCGACCGGTGACGGTGGTGGAGGACGTGGTCGACGGACGCGGCGCGGCCGACGGTCCCGGGCCCGCCGACCGGGCGAGCCGGCCGGTGCGCGACGGTCGCCGGCGGAGGGTGCGCGGCTGGCGGTCGCTGGTGGCCGGGGGCGTCGGCTACCTGGCGCTGTCGATCGGCCTGTGGTGGCAGGTCTGGTCCACCCACCCGAGCGCGGTGACCACCTGCGGCTGTGGCGACACCTCGCTCTTCACGTGGTTCCTGGCCTGGCCGGCCTTCGCCATCCGGCACGGCATGGACCCGCTGTACTCGACGTACCTCTTCCATCCGACCGGCGTGAACCTGCTGTCGAACACCGCCGAGGTCGGGTTCGGCATCCTGTTGGCCCCGGTCACGTGGGCCTACGGCCCGATCGCCACGCTCAACGTGGCCCTGACGCTGAGCCCGGCGCTGTCGGCGCTGGCCATGTACGTCCTGCTGCGTCGCTGGGTGTCCTGGGCTCCGGCCGCCTTCGCCGGCGGGCTCCTCTACGGGTTCTCGCCCTTCGTGGTGGTCAGCCTCACCGACGCGCACCTGATGCTCGGCATGGCGGCCGTACCGCCGCTGGTCGTCCTCTGCCTCGACGAACTCCTGGTCCGCCAGCGCTGGCGGTGGTGGGCCACCGGACTCGCCCTCGGGGGTCTGGCGTTCGTGCAGTTCTTCTTCGGCACCGAGCTGCTGGTGCTCACGGCCGTGGCCGCCGTCATCGGTGTCGTGCTCGTCGTGGTCGGCGCCGCGCTCTTCCGCCGGGACGTCCTGGTGGCCCGGGCGCGCTACGCGCTGCAGGCGGTCGGCGCCGCACTGGTGAGCTCGGCCGTCCTGCTGGCGTGGCCGGCCTGGTTCGCCCTGGCCGGGCCCGCCCACCTGACCGGCAACATCTGGGGGAGCCCGTTGCTGAGCTACGGCGGCACGTCCGTCCACTGGTTCGTGCACCCGATGCCGGCGCTGCCCGGGGTGCTGGCGCTGTCGCACCAGGTCGGCGGCTACCAGGCCCCGTCGCTGTCCGGCCAGTACCTCGGCGTCGGACTGCTCGCCGTCCTGCTCGTCGGCCTCGTCGTCTGGCACCGCGACGTCCGCCTGTGGCTGCTGGCCGCGGTGGGGGTGGTCTGCGCCTGCTTCTCCTTCGGCCTGGCGTTCCACCACTGGACACCGTGGCGCCTGCTGGTGCGGTTCCCGCTGATGGACAACGTGATCCCGAGCCGGTTCGTGCTGTTCACCTACCTGGCCGCGGCGGCCATGCTGGCGATCGTGGTCGACCACGTGGCCCGGGCGGCCGCCGGCCGCCGACCACGGCCACCGGGCCGGGTTGTGCTCGGCTGGTGCGCCGGCCTGGCGGTGGTGGCGGTCGCCCTCGTCCCCGTCGTCGCCTACTTCGCCGACGGCCTGCCGCTGACCGCGGTGCGGGTGCAGCCACCGGAGTGGTTCACCACGGTGGCACCGGACCTGCCGCCGGGACAGGTCCTGTTGGTCCTCCCGTCCGCCTTCCGCCAGAGCAACATGACGTGGCAGGCGGTCAGCGGCATGCGCTACGCCATGGTCGGCGGCGGCGGGCCCAACTCGCTGCTCAGCCGGGCCGGTACGGAAGAGGCGGGCGACCGCTACCTGGCCCAGCTCTCCTTCACCAACGGCACCCAGGACCTCGTGGCCGGTGAGGTCGCCGCGGTCCGGCACGCACTCGACGGCTGGGGGGTCACCGGGATCGTGCTGCCCGACCCCCGGGGGCTGCCCGACTACGAGCGGATGCACGCGGTGCGGGCGGCCGTGGTGCTCCTGACGGCGGCCACCGGACAGGCGCCCGAGTACCGGGCCCACGCCTGGGTGTGGACCGGTGT
>CAZULR010000047.1:0-12607 GCA_964621235.1 uncultured Acidimicrobiaceae bacterium | reverse complement strand
CGGCGTAGCCCTCCATCCGGACCAGGACGTCGGGCTCCCCCACCCCGTCCGCCAGTTCGAGGTCGTGGTGCAACTTGACGGCCTCCGGTACGACGGCGAACAGCTCGTCCAGACTGGACAGGCCGAGGAACGCCAGCATGTCCGCCAGCTCCTCGTCAGTGTGGGGGATGTAGGTAGCCAACGTGCTCCTTCAGCAGTCCGCGGACGGTGAACGGTAGACCAACGGCCCGTGCCGCAGCCATGTGGTTATGCGGGCCGGGCGAACTGCCCGGACCGGACGAACGGGGTGGCGACGACGGTGGCGGCGCGCACCTTGCCCCGCTGCTCGAGCTCCAGCGCGTCGCCCGGCTCGGCGGCCACACCGGCGTCGACCAGGGCCAGGGCGATGCCGTGCTCGAGCATGGGCGAGAAGTTGCCACTGGTGACGGTCCCGACGGCGACGCCCCCGGCCAGGACTGTCGATCCCTCACGGGGCGGCTGACGGCCCTCGGTGGCCAGGCCGACGAGTCGGCGGGCGACCCCCCCGTCGCGCTCAGCGGCCAGTGGGGCACGGCCGCGGAACTCCCCCTTGTCCCAGCCCACGACCCACCCGAGTCCGGCCTGCAGGGGCGTGATCCCCGGCCCGAGCTCGTGGCCGTGGAGCGGCAGGGCCGCCTCCAGCCGGAGCGTGTCGCGCGCCCCGAGCCCGGCCGGCACGATGCCCGTGTCGGCGAGCGCCCGCCACAGGTCCGGTGCGACGTCGTTGGGCACCGCCACCTCGAAGCCGTCCTCGCCGGTGTAGCCCGTGCCCGCCGCGACGCACGCCACACCCTTCCAGGTGAAGCGCCGGACACCGAAGCGGGGCACCTCGGTGGCCTCGGGGACGACAGCGGCCGCCCGCTGCCGGGCCCGCGGGCCCTGGACGGCGATGATCGACCGGTCGGCCGTGGTGTCCGCTCCGCCGAGGGCCGCCACCACCCGGTCGGTGTTCGAGGCGTTGGGCATGACGTCGAAGACCTCCCGGTCCACCCACCAGACGATGATGTCGTCGACGACCGAGGCGTCGGAGTCGTCGAGCAGATGGGTGTACTGCGCCCGACCGGGCGCGACCTTGGCCAGGTCGTTGGTGAGGGTCGACTGGAGGCTGGCGAACGCCTCGGGCCCCTCTACCCGGACGGTGCCGAGGTGGCTGACGTCGAAGGCCACGGCGTCCTGGCGGCAGGCACGGTGCTCGGCGATGGTGCCGTCGCCGTAGGCCAGCGGCATCTCCCATCCGCCGAAGCCGACGAGCTTGGCCCCCAGCGCCCGGTGGACCTCGACGAGGGCGGTGTGCTTCAGCGCATCGGGGGGCTCGTGGGCGTCGGTCACCCGTGCAGGCTAGCTCCGGAGGTGCTCAGGCCGAACGGGCCGCGGGACCCTGTCCGACACCGGCGCCGGCCAATCCGTACTTGGCCAGGAGGGCCAAGGTGTCGCGCTGGTACAGCAGGGTCACCCGCACGTCGGGGTAGAGCTCGCCCATCCGGCGCACCTTGCCGTTTTTCTTGGTGACCAGTCGTTGGTTGAGGGTGGTCACCTCGACGAACAGGCCCGGCCGCGGCAGCCAGAAGTCGGGGCGGAAGGCCGACGTCGGCCGCAGATCGGGGCCCCAGTCGAGGACGAATTCGACGGGCTCGTACTCCCAGTCCACGCCGTAGAAATCGAGGATGCGCGCGAAACGCTGCTCCGACTCGTGGGCGAACCGGACCTGGCGCACCGCGGTCGGGGCGCCGGCGGGGACGAGCTGCCGGCTCACCGCGCAGCGGACCCACCCGCGGCCAGGTAGGCCGCTGCCGGGTGCCGCTCGTCCGTCCGGTCCGCGTCGGCCGCGGCCGCCGTCAGCTCCACGATGGCGGCTTCGAGCTCCGACACGACGCCCGAGAGTGGCAGCACGTTGAACACGCCCTGCCCTCCGGCCAGCAGGTCCACGAGCTCGCCGTCGGAGGTGGCCAGGATCGAGCGGTTGTCGGCCAGCACCAGCTGGGCCGAGGCGAGGTCGACGCCGAGGTCACCCCGCAGGCACTCGACGGCCTGTCGGGCCTGCTGCAGTTTCATGCCGGCATCGAGCAGCCGCTTGATGACCTTGAGCTCGAGGACGTCGTTGTAGGAGTACCGGCGCTTGCTCCCGGAGCCGGTCGCATCGGTGATCGACGGCCGGAGGAGGTCGGTGCGCGCCCAGTAGTCGAGCTGGCGGTAGGTGATGCCGACGATGGCACACACCTGGGCGCCGCGGAACCCTTCGGCGGGGCCCGTCGACACCGCGGCGACGGCGGGTCCGATGGACTTCCCGGGACGTCGGGCCTTCTGATCCTGGGCCATGCGATCCTCCACCTCGATCAAAGCTTCACGGTGACCTGAACCTCACGGTCAACCTGGGGTTTAACGGTATCACACCGCCGTAATTACGTGCGTGTGACCGCGCCCGGGGCCGGGTGATTTGGCGACGGGTCGACCCCGGGCCATGATCGGTCCGTGCGCCCGCCACTGACCCGCCACCATGGACGTCCCCGGTGAGCACCGTCCCCCTCCCCGCAGACGGTGCGGTCCCCCTCCACCGCCGGGCCATCGACTACCGGGCCTGGGCGGTCGGTGACGACCTCGTGGTGGCCGGCCGCCTGACGGACTCGCGACCGTGGGCCGAGGACGGGAGGGAGGTGGCCACCGTGCACGATCTCGAACTGCGCGTCCGGGTCCGCACCGAGGACATGACGATCACCGGCGCCGCCGCCGAGATGTACACGTTCCCCCACACCGAGTGCCCGACGATCGAGGCGGCCTTCGCCGGCCTGGTCGGGCTCAACGTGGCCCGCGGCTACACCCGTGAGGTGCAGACCCGGTTCGGTGGCCCACGCGGCTGCACCCACCTCGAGCACCTGGCCCGTTCGCTCGGGCCGGTGGTCATCCAGGCCGTGACGTCACGACGGGCTCGCTCGGTCAGTCGGGGTGAGTCCGAGGACCTGCTCACCGGGGCCGGAGGCACCGGCAGCCCGTGGGCGCGTGACTCCTGCCACATCTGGGCCGAGGGAGGGATCGCCGACCAGAAGCTGGCCGCCGGCTGGCGGCCGGGAACGGGTCCGTACCCCTCCCCCGCCCTGGTGACCTTCCTCGATCGGCGGCAAGGATGACGGTCCGGGGTCGCGCCGTGGCCGCGACTGCGGTGATCGCGCTGGCGGTGCTCGGCGCGGCGTGCAGCAACGGCACCTCGGTCAGCTCGCCGTTCTCCACGTCCCCGCCCGTGCTCCACCATGGCCCCGAGTACGAGATCACGACCGGCCACGTAGACGGACTCGGCACGGTCCTGGTGGATGGCCAGGGGCTCACGGTCTACATGTACGCCACCGACGTGCGGGGCGAGCCGTCGCGCTGCTACGACATCTGCGCGGTGCAGTGGCCACCTTTGGTGCTCAAGCCCGGTGTGACCCAGCCGGTGGCCGGCCCGGGAATCGACGCGGCACTGCTCGGCACGTCGCCGCGCACCGACGGGACAACTCAGGTCACCTACAACGGCTGGCCGCTCTACCTGTGGCCACCGGACCGCGCCCCGGGTAAGGCGACCGGTCAGGCGCTCACCAATGCCGGCGGCCTCTGGTACGTGCTCTCCCCCGCCGGCAAGCCGATCATGACGCCGTCACCATGACGGACGAGGAGGACTGCGTGGACGGGGAACGGAACTCGCTGTGGTCGGTCAACTCGTCCGGCTCGATCCTGTCGGTCAACTCGTCCGGCTCGATCCTGTCCATCGGCTCGGCGGGTTCGATCGCGTCGATCGCGTCCGCCGGCTCCATCGCCTCGGTGGCGTCGGTGGGCAGCATCCTCTCGTTCGCATCGGCGTTCTCGTTCCGCTGCGCCTTTGCGTTGCTGTCCTACCGGTCGATGGGCGGGGCGCTCGCCTACCGGGGAAGGTCCAGGCGCTCCAACGTCTCCCGGTAGCGACGCCCGTTGTCCACGTACTCCTGGGCCGACAGCTGGATGAGGTGGAGGTTCGACTTGTCGGGCCGGATCTGGGCGGGCACCCCGACCGCCAGGGCCCCCGGCGGAACCTCCATCCGGTTGGGCACCACCGCGTTGGCCCCGACGGTGGCGCCGGTGCCGACGACGGCCCAGTGCAGGACGACCGAGCAGGAGCCGACGAGCGACTCGTCCTCCAGGGTGCAGCCCTCGAGGTGGGCGAGGTGCCCGATGACACAGCCCGCCCCCACCAGCGTCGGTAGGTGCGGGCCCGCATGGATGACGGTGCCGTCCTGGACCGACGAGCGCGCGCCGATCACGATCTGCCCGAAGTCACCCCGCAGGACGGCCTGGGGCCACACCGTGGCCTCGGGCCCGAGGGTCACGTCGCCGATGACCACCGCATCGGGATGGACGAAGGCCTCGGGATGGATCTCGGGGACGAGATCGCCCAGTCGGTAGATCGGCATGTCCGGACTGTAGGCCACCGGGCACGCTGCCTTCCGGCTCACAAACAGATGACCGGCCTAGACTTCGTTCGCCGGGCTGACCACGAGGAGACGGACCATGACTGACGCCACGACGCTCGGACACCCGGTGTTCGACGCGGACAACCACTACTACGAGGCCGAGGACGCGTTCACCCGTCATCTCGATCCGGCCCTCGGCCCACGCGTGGTCCAGTGGTGCGAGATCGGCGGCCGCCGCTACCACGTGATCGGCGGGCGGGTGTCCCGGGCCGTCACCAACCCGACCTTCGATCCCATCGCCATGCCCGGCGCCATGTACGACTACTTCCGGGGGAATCCCGACAACCGGAACCCCATGGAGTTCCTCTCACGGCGTGAGGCGATCCGCCCCGCCTACCGCAACCCCGCGGACCGGCTCGTCACCCTCGACGAACAGGGCCTCGCCGGCTGCCTGCTCTTCCCCACGCTCGGTATGATCTACGAGGAGCCCCTCGCCCACGACCCCGGAGCGGTGTGCCACCTCTTCCGCGCCTTCAACCGCTGGCTCGTCGAGGACTGGGGCACCAACCACGAGGACCGCATCTACGCCGCCCCGTACCTGACGCTGGCCGATCCGAACTGGGCGATCGAGGAGCTCACCTGGTCGCTCGAGCAGGGTGCCCGCATCGTGGTGATGCGGCCCGCCGCGCCGACGACCGCGCTCGGGCGCCGGTCGCCCTTCGACCCGATGTTCGACGGGTTCTGGCAGCTGGCCAACGACGCCGGCATCACCGTCGTCGTCCACGCCGCCGACAGCGGGATCTCGTCGAATGGCTACGCCGTCGACGGGTTCGCCGCCACGTTCAGCGGCGGGTGGAAGCCGTCCATCAAGTCGTTCGCCATCGAGCAGGCCATCCGCGACTACCTGCTGTCAGCGGTCTTCGAGAACCTCTTCGTACGGTTTCCGAACCTGCGGCTGGCCTCGGTCGAGAACGGCGCCCAGTTCCTGCCCGACCTCATCGCCAAGGTGCGCTCCACGGCGAACAAGATGCCCGGCTACTGGACGGACGACCCGGTGGAGACATTCCGCCGCCACGTCTGGATCAATCCCTTCTGGGAGGACGACGTGAACATCGTGGCCGACTGCGTGGGCCCGTCACGGGTGATCTTCGGATCCGACTGGCCGCACATCGAGGCGCTGCCCGAGCCGATCGACTACGTGCGGGAGCTGAAGGAGTTCGACGCCACCGAGAAGCGGCAGATCCTCTTCGACAACGTCCAGGAGCTGCTCACCCTGCGCCCGACCTGAGCCGACGACCGGGGGTCAGTGGCCCTGGCCGCGGCCCCGTGACTTGTGGGCGCCCTTGCCGTGGTGGGTCGTCTTGTGGCTGGCGTTCCGGACGTTCTGCTCACGCCTGGCGTTCTGTCGGCTGCGGCCGACGAACCCTCCCGCCACGATCACGACGAGCACGATGGCCATGATTACCCAGATGATGATCATGGAATCCCTTTCCGATCCGGCCTCCCGGGAGGCAGGGGCAGGATAGCGGAGCGTCCGGGATGCGGCGTCTCCGGCCTCGGCTTCGGATGGATCCCGGCATCGCCGTGGGCACGTCGACGTCGGTCCGGATCCGGCTGTCACCAAACGTTCGCCCAGCTTTCGCCCGTCCGTGACGTCCCGGTAGAGGAGGTGTTGCTAGAAACGGGATCGGTTCTTGTGGAACGGGCGCAACCACTCGACAGGGACCAGGCGCAGGACCGCACGGAGCGACGGCCCGCAGGTGGCACAGGGGCAGGCCATCGGCGGCCGACACTCCTCGGATGCGCCCGTCACGACCCCGGGCTCCCCCGGGGTCGTGACGCGTCGGCAAGGCGCCGGTCGTCGGCGGTGTGCGGCAGTGGTGAGGGGTAGGCGGACCTCCGGCGTTCGTAGGCCTCCAGCTGGGAGTTCAGACTCCCGTCACATGGGGACCGCAACGAGCTGCGCAACTCTGTCAAGAGAGACGATGGACGACGTCGACCTCATGTGCCACCATGCTCACCAAGTTGCCCAGGCGGGGTGACGGACATCTTCGGCGGAAGGCATGGTGGGACGGTGGGACTACTTCGATCTGCGGCAGCCAGGATGCTTGTCGTGTTGGCGGTCCTCTGCTCGGTGGCGGGGGCGCTCCTTGCCGGAGGTGGGGTGGCCGCTGCAGGCGGTGATCCCACGGCGCCGACGCTGACCAGCGTGAACTACAGCAACAGCGGCGCCACGCTGAACTTCACCGCGCCAAGTCAGTTGGTCGGGACGACGATCTCCTACTACGACATCGAGCTGTCCCAAGATGGGGGCTCGACTGTTGACTACTCGAGCAACACCAACAATTGGGTCGGCTATTACGGCAACACCAGTGCGACGTCGAGTCCGTACACCGACCCGAACGGCACCTCCTACTGCCCCTACGGCACCACCTGCTCATGGCGGATCCGGGCCGAAATCGGCAGCGACGGTCTCCAGTCACCGTGGTCGAGCTGGGTACCGATGACCATCTTCGGCGGCGCGCCGACCCTCAGCAGCGTCAACTACAGCAACTCGGGTGCGCAGCTCAATTTCGCCCCGCCGACTTTGACCTCGGGGCTGACGGTCACCTACTACGACATCGAGCTGTCCCAAGATGGGGGCTCGACTGTTGACTACTCGAGCAACACCAACAATTGGGTCGGCTATTACGGCAACACCAGTGCGACGTCGAGTCCGTACACCGACCCGAACGGCACCTCCTACTGCGCTACGGGTGTGTCGTGCTCGTGGCGGATCCGGGCCGAGATCGGCAGCGACGGTCTCCAGTCACCGTGGTCGAGCTGGGTGATGGCCGGACTTCCACTGCAGCTCTCGGCGGCACCGTCCACAGGTGCCGCCCCGCTGACCAGTTCCCTCACCCTGACCGCGAGCGATCCGTCCGGCCAGCCGCTCCAGTACAGCGTCGCCTTCGGTGACGGGCAGTCGACGACCGGCACCATCACCTCGCCCTACGCGCCGGTAACGATCACCCATCCGTTCACAACGCCCGGGACGACCTACACCGTGGGAGCTTCCGTGACCGACACGTCAGGCGTGACGGGATCGGCGTTCACCGAGGTCACCACGACGGGCACCAATCCACCCCAGGCCAACGCCGGGGAGTCCCAGGAAGCGGTGGTCGGAGTGCCCGCCACGCTCAACGGGTCGGGCTCCCAGCCCGCCGCCTCGATCACCAGCTATTCCTGGTCCTTCGGTGACGGAGCGACCGGATCGGGTGCGTCGGTCCAGCACACGTATTCGGCACCGGGCAACTACACCGCCACCCTGACCGTCGCCAACGCCGCCCATCTGCAGTCGGTCGCCCAGACCCAGGTGACCGTCGTCGCCGCCCCGACCGGGACGCAGGGCCTGTCGGTCACCGTCACCGACGGGACGAATCCGCTGTCCGGCGCCTCCCTCGCCGTACAGACGCCGAACGGCACCCGCTACCCCGCCACCTCCAACGCCGAGGGCGTAGCCGTCATCGCGGGCCTGCCGGACGGCACCTACACGGTCTACGTGTACGAGCCCGGCTACCTGCCCGGCACGGTGTCGGCCACTCTGGAGGGCGGGACGGGGGCGGCCACGATCGCCCTCGAAGCGGGGTCTATCTCCCAGACGTCGTCGACCTCGACCCCGCTCACCTACGACCAGATCCTTGCCGACGGGCTAAATCCCAATGATCCGGCCAACCAGAACGTTTTCAAGTTCTCCATCAACCTGGCCTTCTTCGCCGGGTCGTCGTCCGAGGGCGTGCAGGTGAACGGCGACCTCACCGGCAACGGCATCTGGGAGCCCAGTGTCACCGGCTCCGGCGGAGGCGGGGGCGGCATCGGGGCCGATGAGGGCGGCGGCGGCGGCGGTGGTGGTGGTGGATGCACGGGTTGTGTCTCCTTCACCGTCGAGGGCTACCAGGTCGTGGGCGAGCCCATCGAGACCAGTGGCCCCGACCCGCAACCGGCGCTGATGTGGATCGTGATCCCGGGTCAGGCCCAGTGGCTGAAGGAGTTCTTCGACGTCAAGATGATCGTCTCCAACCTGGCCCCGTCCCCGTTCAGCTTCGACAACGGGACGATCACCCTGGGCGCACTCCCCAACGGCCTCAGCCTGGCTCCGGTCGACCCCGCTCCGTCCATCACCCACAGTGTCGCGGACATCCCGGCCGGGGGGAGTGTGTCGAGCGACTGGGTGCTGCGCGGGGACGCCGAGGGCTACTACGGGGTATCGGCCACCTACTCGGGGACTCTCGACCCGGCCAGCCTCGCCACCATCAGCTTCCCGATCGCCACGGCACCAGCGGCGATCCACGTCTGGGGCGGGTCGGCCCTCCACATGTACGTCGATGCCGACGCCACGGCCACCAAGGGGAAGCCCTACCTGGTGCGGGTGGGCCTGACCAACGTCAGCGACATCCCCATCTACGACGCCGGGATCCAGCTCTTCACCCAGGGCAGCTCGGGCTACATCTACCAGCCCGGCCAGCAGCTCAGCTACGGGACCGACGTCATCGAGCCCGGGGCTACCTTCTGGACCCCCTACTACCGGCTGGTCCCGATCGCCAACGGTGCCGGACCGCTCAATCTGAGCAATTCGTTCGTGGCCCAGACCGGCGGAAACGCCACCGTCCCCAGCACCATCGAGTCCCATCCGGCGGCGACCTCGGTCCCGACCCTGACCGCAACCTCCAACTCGACCGGTGTGCACCTGAGCTGGTCGGCACCCTCGGTGAGCGGGATCACCGGCTACAAGATCTATTACACGCCGAACCGGACCACGCCCTTCGGACCGACCGCCGTCAAGAGCGCCTCGGCCTCGGCCACCTCGGCGACCATCGCCTCCGGCGCCTCCGGCGTCTACGCCGTCAGCACGCTGACCGCCGGTGGCCAGACGCTCTACAACGCCGTCGCCGCCGCCCCGGCTCTCCACTCCCTGGCCAAAATCACGGTCACCCCGACCACCATCAGCGGGACCGGGACGGTGACCATCAAGGGCTCCGGCTACGGCAGCGGCACGGTGCACCTCTACGCCGATTCGACCGCCAAGTCGATCGGCACGGCGACGGCCAGCTCCTCGGGGGCGTTCACGGCGACGGTCGCCGTCACGGGCCTCACCGGGGGTACCCACACGCTCATCGCCGTGGGTGCGGACGGCAGTACCGCGACTGCGGCACTCACCGTGACGGGCAAACTGAGCCTGAGTGCGACCTCGGGAGCACCGGGCACGAGCGCCACCGCCAAGGTGGCGGGGTTCCAGTCCGGCGAGGTGGTGACGTTCCGCTGGAAGTCAGCGACCGGCATCATCCTCGGCAACGCCACTGCAACCGCGACCGGCTCCGGGTCGACATCGATCACGATTCCCGCGGTGACTCCGAAGGCCTATCCGGTGTACGCGATCGGGAGCGATGGGACCTCAGCGACCGCCACCTTTACGGTCACCTGAGCGGCACTTCCGTCCACGGTAATTCTGGACCCGAGCCCGTCGGACTGAAGTACGTCCGCGTCCGGACCTCTGACGGAAGTGGATCTGTCGCGTACGGCCGCACTCGCAGGCGGAGCGTCTCGTCCGCAGCCCTCTACTCCGAGCAAGTTAACCGGCCGCCGGCCTCGGCGAACACACCTCGAGCATCCACGCCAAGTTGTCGGCCTCCGCGTGATCGTGCGGTGCACGGGCGGCGGAAGCGCTCATCCTCTAAGAGGTCGCACCGGTAGTCACGCCGGCCTGTCGGCTCCCACGTACCCTTCCGGAGGTGCCCCCCTCTGGGCAATCGGGAACGGTTCGGGGCTCCTCGACTCGGAGTCACCGGCGCCTCGTCCGCCACTGGCTACGACGAGACGCTGATCGCAAAACCGATCGCACCGACGGCTGCGATCGCCGCCACAAACGCAAACTGTTCCCTCCGCATGAAGGAGCGCACTGCGAGGACGATCGGCACGATACCGAGGAGCACGAAGTGGGTGGTCACGCCGAGCACGATGTAGATCAACGCAACGAGGACCGCTATCGCCGCGTACTGATTGCGCACGTAGAGCCCTTTCGCCCCACCGGGAGCCGCTGCCGGCGACGCTCCCTGGATTGGCTGACCTCCAGGGTATGGCGGCGCAGGCTGTACCCCTTCGCCTCCGGGGGTGCTCACATGTGCCGTCCAGCTCCCCCCATCCCACCATCGGACGGATCCCGGGGACCCGTGCGGATCTGGATACCAGCCTGGCGGCGTGCTCGGTCGATTCGGCTCAGGAGGGAATGTCATGCCTGATTATCGGCTACAGCCGGGCCCGCTGTAACCCAAGATCTGCAACGCCAGGTGCGTACCGGCGGTCCATTTCTTGCTCGGTCCACGAACTCGATCTCGTCGGCGGAACTTCATCCCGAAGAAGGCTCTTGATTCGCACTTACCCGGAGATGGGGGACACTGTGTACCATCGGGAAATGAACCGGGGGGTGGAGTAGTTGGTGGTCAAGCTGTCCATTCCGGGCGACGGGCTGCCTCACGACCGGTGCCCGAATAGTTTTCTCGTCGTCGAAGTGACTGGGTGCCACAGAACTGGCATGTGTGGGGCGACTGGGTGCGGCTGCACCCGGCTTCCTGACGATGCTGTCGGGCCGTGACCGCTGAGGCGGAAGTGGTCCCCGCTCTCGGGCGAAGGACCATCGGCAGATCCTTCTCGGGTCGGCACAATGCACTCAACCTGATCCGGCTTGTCCTAGCCACCCTGGTTCTCGTCGACCACGCCTTCGTTCTCGGTGGGTGGAACTTGGGGACGCTGAACTTTACGAACGTCGGGTCGATTTCGGTCTATGGCTTTTTCGGGATCAGCGGATTCCTGATTGCCGGCAGTGCGGTCCGGAACCGACCGGGACGCTATTTGTGGCAGCGCGTCTTGCGGATCTTCCCTGGACTGTGGGTATGTCTAGCGGTGACCGCTCTCCTGTTCGGGTTAGTCGCCTATTACCACGCGCCGCTCGCCCACTGCGGTCTCTCCTGCTACGTCTCAGCCCCGGACGGTCCATTCGGCTACGTCTACCGGAATGCGCTCCTGCCCAACGCGTACTTGTACCAGTTCACCATCGCCACGACGCCGCACGGGGTTCCGGCGCCCGGAAATTGGGACGGTTCGCTGTGGACGCTCTTCTACGAGTTCCTCTGCTACCTGATCCTGGTTGCATTCGGCCGCGCCGGGTTCCTGCGGAGGCGTGCGGTGACGTTGGCGGCCACCGTCGTGCTCTGGGGTTCCATCTTCGTCATCACGCTCCATGGGAGCTTCGACCGAGACTTCAGCATCCTTCAACACGCCCAGGCAATGAATCTTATGAAGTTTGCCGCAATATTCATGGTGGGGGCGGTGATCTACCTCTACCGGGAGGTCGTGCCGGACTCGGGCTGGATCGCCCTGGCCTGTGGAATCGGGTACCTGGCCAGCCTGTACCTGCCGAACGGCAGCTTCCCGTTGCCGCGCAATCCGGTCTACTTCTTCACAGCGTCAGACCTGTTCGCACCGCTCGTCGCGTACCCGTTGTTGTGGCTGGGGATCCACCTCCCCCCCGTGCTGCAGAAGATCGGCGCTCGAAATGACTATTCGTATGGTGTCTACATCTACGCCTACCCGGCCACCCAAATCCTGGCCGTCTTCGGCTTGCAACGCTTGGGTCTTGCCCCGTTTGTGATCCTCTCGGTCATCTTGACCGTCCCGTTTGCCGTCGGGAGCTGGTGGCTGGTCGAGAAGCGCGCCTTGAGCCTCAAGAAGGTCGCAGCGGCCAGCTTGCCGGAGGCACTGCGCCACCCGTTCAGCGGCCGACCTGGCACGGAACCGGAGGATTCGGCGCCGAACCCGCACGCCGCACTTCTCCCTCGCGACAGTGGCGAATAGACGGGGTACCAAGTCGACGCTCCGGCCGTCAGCCGAGCACGGCTGACACCCTCCGGTCGATCCTGACTCGTTGGATCAGCGCCGCCGAACGCTTAGCCATACCTATGGATCAACACGGCCCATTCCCCGTGCGACGGACGCAACCAAAAAGATGAACCCTTTCGAGTGCATCCTTATTGGTCTCTGCCTCCTGGTCGGGCTGCCGGGATTCGAACCCGGGACCTCTTGGCCCCCAGGCGGATCCGAGCAATTTCGCCCTCGTGACCCTGACCAGCCGATTTGAACAA
>CAZULR010000046.1:0-12793 GCA_964621235.1 uncultured Acidimicrobiaceae bacterium | reverse complement strand
CATGCCCGCCATCCTTACCGAAAGTGGCACTACCATGCGCCGCGATGGATCCCGCCGGGCAGCACCTCCTGGCCCACGCCGTGGCCGACCCGGGCAAGGTGGCCGTCGTCATGGCTGGCGCCGCCACGACCCGCACGTATGCCGAGGTCTCGGACGCCTCCGGGCGGCTCGCCCGGGCCCTCCACGACCGCGGGCTGCGCCGGGGCGACCACGTGGCGGTCCTGCTCGACAACCAGCCCGAGTTCTACGACGTCATCTGGGCCGCGATCCGGTTGGGGGCCTACGTCACGCCGGTCAATTGGCACCTCGTCGCCGCCGAGGCGGGGTACATCGTCGACAACTGCGACGCCGCCGCTCTGGTCGTGGCCGCCAGCCTCGCCGACGTCGTGGTCCGGATGGAGCCGTATCTGGGCAAGGTCACGTCGAGGATCTGCGTCGACGGCGACATCCCCGGCTTCGAACGGCTCGACGACGTCATCGCGGGCGTCGATCCCGGCCTCGGCGATGACGAGGCCGAGGGCGGGTGGATGTTCTACTCGTCGGGCACGACCGGTCAGCCGAAGGGGATCCTGCCGCCGCTCCCGACCGGCGACGTCGGTGCCCCGTCGTTCCTCACCACGATGCTCACCGGCATGTTCGGGTTCGACGCCAGCACGGTCTACCTGTCGCCCGGCGCACCGCTCTACCACGCCGCACCGGCGGGCTGGACGTACGGCACCCAGCGGCTCGGTGGCACGGCCGTCGTGATGGAGCGCTTCGAGCCGCTCGAGGTGCTGGCGGCGATCGAGCGTCACCGGGTGACGCACGTGCAGTTCGTGCCGACGCACATGATCCGCCTGCTGAAGCTGTCCGACGAGGAGCGCTCGCAGTTCGACCTCTCGTCGCTGCGGGTCGTCGTCCATGCCGCCGCCCCCTGTCCGGTCGAGACGAAGCAGCGCTTCATCGAGTGGGTCGGTCCGATCCTCCACGAGTTCTACAGCGGATCCGAGGGCGCCGGACTGACGTACATCGGCAGCGCCGACTGGCTGGAGCATCCGGGCTCGGTGGGCCGGTCGATGACCGGGCAGATCCACATCGTGGGCGCCGACGGCGAGGAGCTGCCGGTCGGCGAGGAGGGCGAGGTCTGGTTCTCCACCGACCGGAGCTTCGAGTACTACCACGAGCCCGAGAAGACCAGGGAGGCCTGGGACCGACGCGGCTGGTCGTGGATGGGCGATGTCGGCCGGGTCGACGAGGAGGGCTACCTGTATCTCACCGACCGGGCGTCGAACATGATCATCAGCGGCGGCGTGAACATCTACCCGCGCGAGATCGAGGACGTCCTCGTGGTCCATCCCCTGGTCGACGACGTCGCCGTCCTCGGCCTGCCCGACCCCGACATGGGCGAGCGGGTGACCGCGTTCGTGCAGCGCGCCCCCGGGGCCGACGTCGACGGAGACGAGCTCATCACCTGGTGCCGCGGGCGGATGAGCCACTTCAAGTGCCCGAGGGAGGTCCGCTTCGTCGACGAGCTCCCACGACTGCCGACGGGGAAGCTCCTCAAGCGCAGACTGCTGAGCTGAACGGTGGGGAGCCGGGCAGCGTCGGACCGGTCGTGGAACGATGGCGCAGGGGTCGGATCGACGGGAGGACCGCATGGGTGGGAGTTGTGGGGGACGGGTGGCCATCGTGACCGGCGCCGGCCGGGGAATCGGCCGGGCGCACGCCCTGATGCTGGCCGGTGAGGGCGCCAGGGTCGTGGTCAACGACCTGGGTGCCGGGGCCGACGGCAGCGGTGCCGACGCCGGTCCCGCCGAGGAGGTCGTCGCGGAGATCGAGGCCATGGGCGGCGAGGCGATCGCCGACGGCTCCGACATCACCGACTTCGACCAGGCGGGCCTGCTCGTCGCCCGCGCCGTCGACACCTTCGGCCGTCTCGACGTGCTGGTCAACAACGCCGGCATCCTGCGCGACCGCATGATCTTCTCGATGGACGAAGACGGGTGGGACGCGGTCGTCAACGTCCACCTGAAGGGCCACTTCTGCCCGACGCGGCATGCGGCCGCCCACTGGCGGGAGCGGTCCAAGTCCGGTGAGGCGGTCGACGCCCGCATCATCAACACCGCGTCGCCGTCGGGGCTGTTCGGCAACGTCGGTCAGGCCAACTACGGCGCAGCCAAGGCCGGCATCGCCGCCCTGACCATGGTGTGCGCGCTGGAGCTCGCCCGTTACGGCGTGACGGCGAACTGCCTGGCGCCCACCGCCATCACGCGGCTGGTGGTACCGGTGATGGGTGGTGAGGAGAACATCTCCGAGTCCACCAGGGAGGCGCTGGCGCCGCATTGGGTCGCCGCCGTCGCGACCTGGCTGGCCGGCCCGGCGT
The DNA here is from genome assembly GCA_964621235.1 of uncultured Acidimicrobiaceae bacterium. Taxonomy (GTDB): domain Bacteria; phylum Actinomycetota; class Acidimicrobiia; order Acidimicrobiales; family RAAP-2; genus Bog-756. The sequence goes on along the minus strand of CAZULR010000046.1, from coordinate 10,431 downwards.
CGCGCGGCGTGACCGGGCGGGTGTTCGACGTGCGGGGCGACAAGGTGGCCGTCGTGGAGGGCTGGCACCGCGGGCCCGAGGGGACCAACCCCGGGACGCCCGACGGAGTGGGCGCCGTCCTCGCCGGGCTGGTCGCCGAGGCCCGCCCGAACGCCGACCTGGACGGGTACGACGACCCGGCGAGGTTCACCCTGGAGGGGTGAGGGGGACCCGCCGGGCGATCGCCGTCCGTCGGGACGTCGGACGGACGTGCTCCGGGAGTGAGCCGGTGGAGCGGGGCGGCGATGTTGACCGGCTGACCAGGAGACTCGGTGGCGGCTCGGTGGCCGTCCCGGTACCCACGGGGACGGCCGTGCCGCCGCGGGCCGGAGCCCGCGCCACCGTGCGGGCCCGTCCCGGGGATGGTCAGGTCACCCCTCGTCAGGGGAGTCCGCGGCGTCCCAGGGCATGGACGCCGACACCCAGTGCGTGATCCGCTCCTCCTGGTCGTTCCGATGGAGGTGCCGAGGAGGGGTGACGAAGGTGGCGTAGGGTCGACAGCGGATCAGCACCCTGCCCTCCTCGTCGCGCATGGCCTCGACCATCGGCCGGAACTCGGGTCCCAGAGGCTCGCCCGACATGCGCTCAGCCACCGCCATCATCACGTCGGTCAGCCTGTCGCCGTCAGGATCGATCACCGCATCGCAGTAGACCTGCAGATAGGCGAAGGGCCAGGTCTCGTCGAGCACGCAGAGGCTGACCTTGCCGTCACGGGCGACGGCCTTGGCCTTGGCCCGATCTCCCATCGTCGCCACGAGGAGGTCGCCGTTCTCCGCCGGGACGTAGTACACGACCGACATGGCGGGTCCGTCCGACCGCCGGCCGTAGCCGAACACGCAGGTCCGATGGGTCTCGACGAACCGCCGCCGCTCCGACGGCAGCATGTCCCGGTCCGTCGGTGCCTGCAGCGGCTCCTTCGACATCGGCAGTAGCCGCACGGACGCTCCCTCCCGATCCCCGCCGGCCGACTCCTGTCCTGTGGTCACGATGACTCCCGTTGTTATCGAATGATAACAACGATACCGCGCCCGGCGAGGCGACGCCATGGTGAGGCCCCGGCTCCGCCGGGCCGTCACGGAGGTTCCGCGCCGTCGCATCGGTCGCCCCGACGTGCCCGGGACGGTGGAGCACCGGGTGGTCGGCCCGCCCGACACCCACCTGGGCGACGAACGGTTCATCCCGTGTCCATCCGGCGACGAACAACGGGAGGCGGCGCGGTCGTGCGCGGCCACGGGACAAGGAGGGGACCGCCGTGATTCGCACCCGAAGAGTCGCAGGCACGATGGCGGCGATCACCATGCTCGCCGGCTCGGTCGGGTTGGGTGGCGCAGCGCTGACGTCGACCGCCGCCTCGGCGGCCACACCCAGCTCGATCCCGTCGGCCCTCACCTTCAGCGCGCCGACCGCGCCGACCTTTCCGACGTTCCCGTCGCCTCCGAGGTTCCCCAGCTTCCCATCGGCGACGCCGGCACCCCCGCCCATCGACACGAGTACCAACGGGACGACCTCCATCGTCACCGAGCTCACCCCGGGTGGGGAGGAGAACGACGGCGCCTTCGACATCAACGAGTTCGACTACCACCTCACCGCCCTGCTCCTGCAGCGCGTGCTGGCGGCCGACCCCCACGGTCCGGTTTCCATCCTGGCTGACGGCACCCGTCGGGCGACCTTCTTCCAGCCGGACGACGAGGCGTGGGTCCTGCTCGCACGGAAGCTCAGCGGTCGAGCCCTGCCCCTGCCCAGCGCCGCCACCGAACAGGCCACCTACACCTACTTCACGGGTCTGGGCACGGCTCGGCTGGAGAAGATCCTGAGCTACCTGATCATCCAGGGGACGACCCTGACCGGCGCCATGCTGGGCCCGGTGTCGGTCTCCCAGGCGACCTACACCACCGCCAACGGTCAGACGCTGCTGGTCAAGTCGGACTTCGGGGTGGTCACGCTCGTCGACAACAGTCCGCTGACCCAGGACTCCGGGATCGTGGAGGCGCCCATGAACCAGGGCAACAGACAGATCGCCTGGAGCACCGACGTCCTGCTGCCGTCGACGTTCTGAGCCGCAGCCGGGCCGTAGCGGTGGGCGCGGGGACGTTCGACCGCGCCACCGGGGGGATCGGGCATCGGCCGGGACCACGGCGCCTCCGGCTTCCTTGGACCAGGGCGCGAAGGGGTCAGGCCGCGACCCCGTCGAGCAGGCCGGCAATCAGGTCGACGAGGAGCGCCCGCTCGCGGGACGAGTCGATGGGGATCGGCGAGAGCATCTGCGCCATCACCAACCCGCGGAGTGTGGCCCACAACAGTTCAGCGACGACGACGTCCTCACGCCCGCGTCCGGTTCGATCACCGATCAGGATGGTGCTCAGTCCCCGCATGTCCCGCGCCATGTCCTCCAGGTCGCCGACCCGGGCCCGGTCCCGGCCGGATCGGGCCGAGATCAGGATCTCGACGCTGGCCCGCGACGCCGGGCTCGAGAACGCCGACCAGGCCGCCTCGACCACGGCCTCCACGCACTGGCGCGACGTTCCGTCGGGCACGGATACGGACCGAATGGCACGGCGGAAGCCCTGGAATCCGTGGGCGACGACCGCCGACAGCAGCCCGTTTCGGTCACCGAAGTGGTATTGGATGACTCCCCAGGTCACTCCGGCCCGCTCGGCGATGTGATTGGCGCTCGCCGCGGCGAACCCCTCCTCGTTGATGCAGCGGACGGTCTCTCCGATGATGCGTTCCCTGGTCCGGTCCCCGCGCGGCTGGGCCCGTCCGACCTTGCGGGTCGGCCGGGACGGTGCGACGTCCGATCGCTGCACCGGGGTCATCGCAACAGGCCGCTGACCTGGGACACGGGGAGGTCGCGCAGCGACACCAGTCCCGGCGCGGCCGCACAGACCACGGAGATGGCGTTGACGGCCTTCGCCGCGGTGGCGATCACGCCGGCGACGTTGTGGTCGACGCCGGACAGGCCGAGGTGGGCATTGATCTCGACCCCCGGGCTCCCGGAGACCACGACACGGTGGACACCGGGACGACCCTCGGGCGGGACCGGCCAGTCGGGCGCGGCAGCCGATGTCAGGCGGTTGACGTGCTCCATGACGATCCTCGGTCGGCCACCGACGATGCCTTCGACGGCGAACCGGACGGCCGCCACCCCACCCGGCTCGACGTGCATCATCGTGCAGTCGATCGGCTCCGTGGCCACCCACGGCTCGTAGCGCTCACGGATCTCGTCCAGCTCGACTCCGAGCTCGTCGGCGAGCAGGCGGACGGGACCACCCCAGATCGAGGCCAGCACGCCGGGTAGGAAGAGCATCGGGACGGTCTCGGGCGTCGTGCCGAATCCGAAGCTGACGCCGGTGAACTCGGCGTCGTCGTAGGAGCCGTAGTCGCAGATCTCCTGGACGAGGACGGTGTCGGCGTCGGCGGTGAGGCTCAGGGCGGCCAAGGGGAGGAGATCCCCCGAGAATCCGGGATCGACACCGTTCACGTACATCGTGGTGCCACCGGCGCGGCACGCCGCCTCCAGGGGCCCGGTGATCCAGGCATCGGCGTGGGGTGGGTAGATCAGCCACACCAGGGACGTCGCCACCACATTGGTCCCGGCGGCGAGGAATTCCGTCAGCTCGTCGAGCGCCTCGTTCGGCCGGGTCTCGGCCTGGCTCATGTAGACCACGCAGTCAGCCCCGAGTGCCACCAGGGAGTCGAGGTCGTCCGTGGCGGTCACGCCGCTCGGCTCGTCGAGGCCGCAGAGGTCGGCGGCATCGCGCCCGACCTTGCCCGGATCGGAGGCGTGCACTCCGACGAGCTCGAGGTCGGGACGCTCGATGAGCTGGCGAAGCGCGTGGCGGCCCACGTTGCCGGTCGAGAACTGGATCACCCGCAACGCCATCACTACCCCCTCACACCGGGCGGAGTACCCACCCCTTGCACGAAATCATAGAACGATTAATGTTTTTCGTGTCGTCCATCTGGAGGTGCGCAAGTGGGAGTGCTCGACGGGAAAGTGGCAGTCGTTACCGGCACCAGTCGGGGCGTGGGTGTGGGCATCGCCCACGAACTGCTCCGGGCCGGGGCCACGGTGGTGGGCTGCAGTCGCAATCCGCTGCCGGCGCTGCCGGGTGCCGAGGAGATCCCGGGCGGCGCCGACCGATCGGTGCAGTGGGTCTGCGACCAGGGGGACTACCGGGCCATCGACGACTTCGTGGACCGGGTGGCCGAGGCCTACGGGCGCATCGACATCCTGGTGAACAACGCCGGTGGAACCGTTCCCGCGCCCCACGCCGAGGACGTCCCGGAGCTGGTCCAGAAGATCCAGGGCGCCCCTCGGGGCGGCGACGATTTCGAGCGGACCGTCCTCTTCCACGCCTTCGCCATCCAGATGAACCTGGTCAGCCCCCTCTGGTTCGCGGTCCGCGTGTTCCGCCAGATGAAGGAGCAGGAGGGGACCGGCTCAATCATCAACATCTCGAGCGGTGCCGGACACCCCGCCGGATCGCCGACCCTGGTGTCCTACGGAGCGGCCAAGGCCGGCCTCAACCACATGACCCGGTCGCTGGCCGAGGAATGGGGTCCGAAGGCCCGGGTCAACTGCCTGGCCCTCGGACCCACGATGACCGACAACTTCAGGTCGTTCGTGCTCCCCGCCGACGATCCCGATGGGTCGGAGTACTTCGCCAGTGTGCCCCTCGGTCGCGCCGGTGAGCCCTCTGAGGTGGGGCGGACCTGCGTGTTCCTCTGCTCGGGCGAGGTGGACTACATCAGTGGTACCACCATCGAGATCGATGGCGGCATGCTCCCCGGCGTGCTGTACGAGTCGGGACTGAAGACGATCACGGACCTGCTGTGAACAGCACACGGTCGGTGGTCCGATGAAGGTGCACCACGCGGTGTTCTGCGTCCAGCGCGCCAACCAGGAGCGGGCCGCCGACCTCTGGCGTGCGCTGGGGCTCACGTTCGCCGACATCGTGCTCGACGACCTCGAGATCCGGGTGCTCATCGACTGGGACGCAGGCATCGAGATCGTCTCGCCGATTCCCGACGCCGGCGAGCCGGCACGAGCGTTCACGACGTTCCTCGCGGACCGGGGGGAAGGCCTCTACTCGCTGGTGATGGGTGTCGACGAGGTCGACGGCCCCGAGGCGATCGCCCGCCGGTATGGCGCCGAGGTCGAGTACCGGCAGCACCGTGAACTCAACAGCATCGTCATCGACGAAGTCATGTTGGCACCCGTGCACGGCATGCCGATCACGTTCCTGGCGATGGGCGAGGCGACCTGACAGGTCTCGGCGGACACGCGGGTATCCCGAAGGTTCGGCAGGGATGGCGGAGGGTGAATCGACGGCTCGGCGGAGATTCGGCGACTGCGTTCCTGCCCGATCCGAAGACTGTCCCGTAGCGCCTGTCCATCGACCCGTGCCGAGATCAATGGTGATCATCACCCGGCCAGTCTCGGACCGGCGCACTCCGTGGGCGTCGACCGGTCAGGGACTGGGGTCAGGTCGGCCGCTCGATACGGATCAGGGCGCCATCAGCCACACGAGCTGGATGTGGTCCTTCTCGCCTGGCGTCAACGTCACCGTCTGGGATTGACCGCAGTGGCCCACGGTAGCGGTGGACGAGGCGGGGCCGCAGCCGGTCAGCGTGTAGGTACCGGGGGAGAGTGTGAGCTCGACCCTGCCCGACCGGCCCACGTGCTTCACGAGCTCGAGCGGCTGCAGATTGAACTGCACGAAGACCGTGCCGGCGGTCGGCCGGAACGTCCCCGGATAGGCGCCACCCTCGATTCCGAGTTCGCCGATGATCTTGGCGGACTGCACGGGGGTCGTCGCCACTGCGGATCCGGCCAGGACTCCGGTGAGGGCGAAGGTGCCGGCTGCGATGGTTGCTCCGAGTGCGGGTAGTCGCTTCCAGTTGCTCATTGCGCTCCGATCGATTCCTGCGGCGACCGACGGCGCCGGCCGCACTCCTTGATCGTGGACTCGGTGGCCCACGTGGTCCTGCTGTCCACCGTGACAGGAGATCGGCCGGGACTCAAGCGAATCGGCCGTGAACGCCCGGGTGGCCTCCCGGGGCCGGCTCGCCACGTTCGGGGGGATGGCCGTCGCAACCCGACGGTCACCCGACGGTCGCCCGGGACGCCGAGGCGGAGATGGACGGGGTGATGACGAAGGGGGAGGTGCTCGTGGCGGTTCCCGCTGGGGTGGTGGCCGTGATGAGCCCGCTCGTCGCCCCGGCCGGCACGTCGGCCACGACCTGGTGGGCGCTGACCGACACGACTGTTGCGGCCGTGCCGTTGAAGGCCACCCCGGAGACGTGGTCCAGATTCCGACCGGTGATCGTCACCTGGTCCGACGTGGTGCCCGACGCCGGGGCGAAGCCGGTGATGGCCGGAGTGACCCCGGTGGTGATCCGTCCGATGGCGCCTCCCCCGAAGCTGGTGAACCACATCGCCCCGTCGGATCCCCATGCGATATTGAACGGGTTGTAGCCGTCGAGATGCGAGAAGATCGTGAAGACCCCGGTGGTCGTGACACGGCCGATGGTGTACCCCGTGAACCACAGCGCCCCGGCCGGCCCCTCGGCGATGCCGTAGGAATTGTCCGTCCCGTACCAGCCCGACAACTTCCCGCCCGTGGTGATCCGCCAGACCCGTCCGTCCGGGGTGGTGAACCACAGCGCCCCACCGGGACCGACGGCGATCTGCTTCGGGTAGTAGAGCCCCGGAGCGAAGCGGGTGACCGACCCGGTGGTGGTGATCCGACCGATGGAACCGGGGTCGCTGTCGTTGGTGAACCACACGGCGCCATCGGTCCCGGCGACGATCCCGTTGGGATTGGCGATGCCGATGCCGGTGTAATTGCTCACCACTCCGGTGGTGGTGATCCGTCCGATCGAATTGTTGCCGGTGTTGGTGAACCACAACGCCCCGTCGGGACCCACGGTGATGCCACAGGGTCCGGAGACACCCGTGCCGGTGAAGTTGCTCACGACTCCGTCGGTGGTGATCCGTCCGATCGAGTTGTTCCCGCTGTTGGTGAACCACAGCGCCCCGTCCGGTCCGGTGACGATGTGCAACGGGTCCACGATGCTGGCGTCGGTGAAGTTGCTCACGACTCCGTCGGTGGTGATCCGTCCGATCGAGCTGTTGCCGGGATTGGTGAACCACAGCGCCCCGTCGGGACCGGACGTGATCCCACCGGTTCCGACGATGGTGGGATCGACGAAGTACGTCGTCGATCCCACCGTGGCCGCAGTTCCGGCCTGGGTACCCGACGCGCCGGCGATGCCCCCTGTGCCGACGACGAGCCCGGCGATCAGCAGCAGCACCATGGCCACCGACGCCCGCCGACCGTACGCCCCGTCCCCGGTCTGCGTCGGAGCGCCCGTCAGGTGCGGCCGGACCCGTCCTGGAAGGACCGAGCAGACCCACGAAGGCGCTCGTCGGGTGCCTCCAGGTGTCATCGTCTCGCTCTCGGAGGGACTCACGTATCGGACCATTGTCACCCTCCTGCTCGGTCGGTTGCTCATTGCCATGCGACACGGATGCCGGGGGATCAGGGGATCTGCACTCCGGGCACGGTGAAGGCCCTGACGGTCCCGTCCTGGCCGGCGACGTACGAGACCCCGTCCTGCAGGGTGACCGGGGACGACTGCCCCGTGCCCTGGTAGGCCCAGGTGATCTCCCCACCGAACTTGTCGCTGAAGACGAGACCGTTCGCCAGGCTCGCCACCGCCCAGTCGTCGGCGCAAGTCACACCAGTCACGGGCGAATCGCCCTGGTTGATCTGGCGGTCGAGCTTGCCGGTGGCCACGGCGAGGAAGTCCAGATTCCCCACGGCGTTCCCGACCACATAGGCCGGGGGACCGTCCCCGGAGGAGGCCCAGTAGGCGCCGGTGGCAGTCACGGCGGCGCCGGTGGCGTAGCTCCACGCCTGGGCGCCGGTGGCTTCGTGCAGGGCGTAGACCGTGCCGGTCTGCGAACCCACGTAGACGAGGCCGCTCACGATGGTCGGCGTGGCGGTGACCGGGCCGCCGGTCGCCATCGACCAGTCGGGCGATCCGTCGGCCATGTGCAGCGCGCTGACGGCCCCACTCGAGTCACCCACCACGACCACGCCGGCCACCGGGTCGACGGTCGGCGCTCCGGTGACCGCCCCGGCCATACGGGCCGTCCAGATGACGGCGCCTGTCGACTGTTGCAGGGCGTAGACCGTCCCGTTGTCGGAGCCGACGAACACCATGCCGTTGGCGACCGACGGCGAGGAGTCCACGCCGCTCGATGCGGTGGTCTGCCACTGCAGCGCCCCGGTCGCCTTGGAAATCGCGTCGATGGCACCCGACGTCGTGCCGAACATGACGAGTCCACCCGCCACGGCGACCGTCGAGTTCACCGGACTCCCCGCGGCATACGTCCAGAGGGGCTCGCTGTTCTGCACGTCCAGCGCGGTGACGGTACCGGCACTGTCGCCGACGTAGGCGACATCGTCTACCACCGTGGGTTGGGAGGTGATCGACGCTCCGGTCGGATAACTCCACGCCTGAGTGAGGAACTTGGCGTGGTTGCCCACGATGTGGAGGTCCCACGTCAGGTCGTTCTGCTCGTAACCGGTGTGCAGGCTGCCGTCGCCGGAGGACGGCCACTGGTTGGAGATGTCGACCACCGTGGTCGTCGACTTCTTGGATGTCGCGCCGGTGGCCGTCACCGCGGTGACACCGAAGAGATCGGTGGTCGGAATGGGCACGGCCCCCTTGAACGCACCCTTGGGTCCCGCGGTCACGGTGAGCGGCGGGCTCCCTCCGACGCTGAGGGCGACCGCCTCCCCCGGTGCGAATCCGGAGCCGGTCACGCCCACGGTGGAACCCGGGACCACCCAGTACGCCCCGGTCGTCGCCAGATGCGGCGACGAGGGCAGGTATTTCACGGTGAAGCTCGTCCGGGTGGCACTGGGGATTGACGAATAGGCGGTCAGGTCGGCGAGGCCGTCCGTGCCCGTGGCCGAGGCCTGCACGGTGAACGTGCCTCCCCCGGCGGGTATCGGGACCGACGCCGACCAGGTGGTTGACGAGGCCCCGGGTGACCCGAGTGTGGCGGGGTCGGTGACGAACCCGCTGGTCCAGGAGCCAGTTGCCGCGTCCCACCAGTCGCCGTCCGATCCGCCGGACTGGATGGCCAGGTCGACCGACCCGATCGGGGTCCCGGAGGCGGTGCCACTGATCGTCACACTTCCGCCCGGGTTGCCGAGGGTGCTGCCGGTGGCTGGCGAACTGATGGTGGTCGACGGCGTACCGGCGCCGGCCGGGGTGCCACCGAGTCCGAAGTCGTAGAGGAAGCCCGATCCCGAGGCGACGTAGAAGTTGCCATCGGACTCGGCCACCGAGGTGACCGCGTACCCGCCGGTCTGGTACTGGTACAGGAGCGCACCTGTCGACGCGTTGAGGACGTCGAAGTTACCCGCGAGGTCGGTCACGGCCACGACGGCGGAACCTGGTGGGCCCGACACGGCGGCGGCGGAGTCCGACGGGGCGGGACCTACCCACTTCCAGATCAGTGCCCCCGTGACGGCGCTCATGCAGATCACCCCGGTCGGGCCGGGCAGGATGACGTGGTCCCCGATGACGGCCGCCGTGCCGCGGTCCGGCTGGGAACCGGTGTAGGCGGCATAGCTGGCTCGCCAGTACGGCTTGCCGGTGGTCAGGTCGAGCGCGTACGTGTACCCACCGTTGTTGGAGATGTACGCCGCACCGTCGGCGAACCCGTTCACCCCCGGAGCCGTGATCGATGCGGCGGTGCCGACGTCGCCCTCGGTCACGTTCTGCGTCTGGTACGACCAGACCTTCCGACCGGTGACGGCGTCGATGGCATAGACGGACGAGTCGGGGTTGTCCGAGCCGAAGAGGACGAGACCCTCACCGTTGGCGTCGACGGCGTAGGAATAGGGGTCCCACGTACCGGTGCCGGACTCGTTGTAGGCGGTGAATTGCCAGTCCGTGGCGCACGTCGCCGCGTTGATGGCGTAGAGAGGTGCGTTCGGCTGGATGCCGTTCACCCCGAGGTAGACCGTCTCCGCGCCTCCGGGTGGAGTGGCGATGGTCGGGGTCACGTACGTGAATGAAGCCAGGGGTGCCGACTGGCAGACGATTGCGCCGGTCGCCGCGTCGAGCTTGTAGAGGACGGGGGAGAAGGACCGGTCGACCCACACGTCGCCGTCGGCCACGAGTGGAGTGGAGATCACCGCCGACCCGAGGTTCGTCGACCAGATGATCGCGCCGGTGGCGGCGTCGAACGCGGTGAAACCGCCGCCGATGTTGCCCTGGTAGACGACGTTCTTCCCGAGCGTCGAGTTGTACTCGACGACCGGCGACGACTCGGACTGCGTCTGGTCCGGGACCATCCACTTG
>CAZULR010000045.1:0-13550 GCA_964621235.1 uncultured Acidimicrobiaceae bacterium | reverse complement strand
GTCGTGGTCGACCGAGTACTCGATGCCCTGGCGACGGGGCTCGACGACGGTGAAGGCTCCCTCCGGATCGTCGGCGTCCAGGATCCTCACTTCGGACGTCACCTTGGACTCAAGGCCGCACAGCACGTAGCAGTCGTCCTTGGTGCGACCCACGCCGAGGTAGAAGTGGTCGTCAGGCTCCTCGATGACCAGCACGTCGGCGGCCGGGTCGGCACCGACCCGGTGACGCCACAGCTGGAAGGGACGCATGGCTTCGTCGACCCGGACGTAGAACACGGTGGCGTTGTCGTTGGCCCACGCGACGCCGTAGGAGGTGTTCTCGATGGACTCGTCCGACTCGGTGCCGGTCACCAGGTCGCGGAACCGCATCGTGTACCGCTCGCCACCGGTGGCGTCGATGGAGTACACGAGCCAGCGGTGGTCGGGGCTGATCGAGAAGTTGCCGAGGGAGAAGTAGTCGTGCCCCTCGGCGAGGACGTTCTCGTCGAGCAGGACCTGCTCGACGTCCTCGGGCCCGTCGACCGGCCGGCGGCAGTGGATGCCGTAGTTGCTGCCCTCCCGGGTGCGGCCGTAGTAGAGCCAGGGGCCCTTGCGTACCGGGACCGACAGGTCCGTCTCCTCGATGCGGGCCACTATCTCGGCGAAGAGGGCCTCCTGCAGGGCCGTCGTGCCGGACGTCACAGCCGCCGTGTAGGCGTTCTCGGCCTCCAGGTGGGCGATGACGGACGGATCGTCCTTGTCGCGGAGCCAGAACCAGTCGTCGGTGCGCACGTCACCGTGGGCCTCGAGGGTCACGGGGCGCCGCTCGGGGGCGGGTGCCAGCGGGTCCGGGACGCCATCGAGGGAGGGATCCGGGTGCGGGGTGTCGGCCATCTGCACACCTTGGCACGCGCCCGCGCGGCCGGGGGCCCGGGGTTGTTACTATCTGGATAGGGGTAATTGCCGTCCCTCCCCCTCCCAGGAGCCCACATGACGTCCACCGACCTCGATCTCGGCAAGTACAAGCTCGGGTGGTCCGACGAAGAGGACTACGTCTTCAAGCCCAAGAAGGGCCTCAACGAGTCGATCGTGCGCGAAATGTCGGCGATGAAGAAGGAGCCCGAGTGGATGCGGGACTTCCGCCTGCGTGCGCTCCAGCGGTTCGACCGGCGCCCCATGGCGGAGTGGTTCGCCGTCAACATGCCCGACCTCGACTTCGACGACATCTACTACTACATCAAGCCGACGTCGGGGCAGGTGGAGGACTGGAACGATCTGCCCGACGCCATCAAGAACACCTACGAGAAGCTGGGGATCCCCGAGGCGGAGCGGAAGTACCTGGCGGGCGTCACGGCCCAGTACGAGTCCGAAGTCGTGTTCCACCGCAACCGTGAGGACCTCGAGGCGCTCGGGATCATCTTCTGCGACATGGACACCGCTGTGCGCGAGCACCCGGACCTGGTCCGCAAGTACTTCGGGACGATCATCCCCCCGAACGACAACAAGTTCGCCGCGCTCAACTCGGCCGTCTGGTCCGGTGGCTCGTTCATCTACGTGCCGCCCGGGGTGGTCGTCGACCAGCCGTTGCAGGCCTACTTCCGGATCAACGCCGAGAACATGGGTCAGTTCGAACGGACCCTGATCATCGCCGACGTCGGTGCCCAGGTGCACTACATCGAAGGCTGCTCGGCCCCCGTCTACACGACGGACTCGCTCCACTCCGCCGTCGTCGAGCTGGTCGCCCTCGAGGGCTCCCGGATCACGTACACCACGATCCAGAACTGGTCCAACAACGTCTACAACCTGGTGACCAAGCGGGCTCGGGCCGAGGCGGAGGCCCACGTCGAGTGGATCGACGGCAACATCGGGTCCCGCCTCACCATGAAGTACCCCAGCGTCTACCTCATGGGTCCGAAGGCCTCCGGCGAGGTGCTCTCGGTGGCCTATGCGGGAGCGGGCCAGCACCAGGACGCCGGAGCCAAGATGGTCCACGCCGCACCCGAGACGACCTCGACCATCGTCTCCAAGTCGATCTCCAAGGACGCCGGAATCACGACCTACCGGGGCCTGGTCCACGTCGACGAGGGAGCCAAGAACGCCAAGAGCTTCGTGCGCTGTGACGCCCTGCTGCTCGACGACATCTCCGTGTCCGAGACCAAGCCCTACATGGAGGTGGGGGAGCGCGACGCCCGCATCGGGCACGAGGCTACGGTCTCCAAGGTCGGCGACGACCAGCTGTTCTACTTGATGAGCCGGGGCCTGTCCGAGACCCAGGCGATGGGCATGATCGTCAACGGCTTCATCGAGCCGATCACCCGGACGCTGCCCATGGAGTACGCCGTCGAGTGGAGCCGGCTGATCGAACTGCAGATGGAGGGCTCCATCGGCTGAGCCGGTGGAGCCTGCCCGTCCCCCGGCTGGGCCAGAATGGTCCCGACGATGACGAGGGAGCCCGTCCATGCCGATGCGTGAAGAGTGCAAGCACTTCCAGAGCCGTACCTATGCGTCGGGCGAGGTGGCGCGGTTCTGCGTGCTCGACCTGGCGCCCGAGGCGCCCTGGAAGTGCCCGGACAACTGTCCGTCGTTCGTACCCCGACTGGCCGACGTCGGTTGGAACCACGGCTCGCTTGTCGAGCCGGCCCTCGAGCCGATGCCCGACGTCCCGGGCGACGAGGCGGCGGCCCTCCTCGACAGCGCCGAGGACATCGTGAATGCCGTCGCCCCCGACGTACTGGCCGACGTGCGGGCCGAGGACGAGAAGCGCGGCCGGAAGTGGTGGCGCCGCAAGGGCTGACGCCGACGGTCCGCCCCCGCCGGCCCGGTCACCCTCCCGTGAAATTCCCCGGACGCTTCTCCATGAATGCCGTCATGGCCTCCGTCAGGTCGTCCGATGACAGGAACGCCGCATTCCAGGTGGCCACGTAGTCGAGTCCCTCGGCCACGGTCTGGTCCTCACCGGCGACCAGGACCGCCTTGGTGCCTTGCACGGCCAGCGGCGAGTTGGCGGCGATCTCGGCGGCCATGGCCCGGGCGTCGGCCAGGACGGCGTCGGCGTCGGGGCTCACGTGGTTGACCAGTCCGATGGCGGCCGCCCGGTCGGCACTGATGTCCTTGCCCGTGTAGGCGAGCTCGGCCACGTGACCCTTGCCGATGATGGCGGGCAGGCGCTGCAGGCTGCCGATGTCGGCCACGATGGCGATCTTCGCCTCCCGCACCGAGAATTGCGCATCCGCGCTGGCCAGGCGGATGTCGCAGGCGGCGATGAGGTCGACGCCCCCACCGATGCACCACCCGTGCACGGCGGCGATGACCGGGACGGGACAGTCCGCCACCGCGGTGACCGATGCCTGGAGGCGGATGATCGTCGAACGCTGCCGCACGGCCCGGGCGGCGGCCGATGGTTGCTTACCGTCGGCCCCGGCGCCTCCGTCGCCGGCGATGTCGGCCAGCGCCGAGAGGTCGAGGCCCACGGAGAAGTGCGGGCCCCTGGCCGCGAGCACCACGACCCGGACGTCCGGGTCGGCGCCGAGGGCGGCCATGGCCACCGGGAGGTCGGCCCAGAAGGCGAGTCCCATGGCGTTGCGCTTCTCGGGGCGGTCGAGCCAAAGGGTCGCGACGTGACCATCGACCTCGATGGTCAGGACGTCGGACGAGAACGAGTCGATGGAGGGTGCGCTCATGGCCGCCAAGCGTAGGTCGCGGGCCTTTGTGCCGCCGCCGGGGGCCGGCCGGGACGCTCCGGATGGCCGGTAGTATGGGGACGAGGCTCGTCGACCGGGCCTCGATCCGCGAGAGGTCCCGATCCTGCCGACATTCACCCCCGACATCGCCGCCGCCCTGCCTGGTCCCGCCTGGCTGACGCGTCGGCGCGCCGCCGCCGCCGAGGCCTTCGCCGGCTCGCCGCTGCCGACCGAGAAGGACGAGGTCTGGCGCTACAGCCGGATCGACCAGCTGGACCTCGACCGGTTCCAGCCGGCGGGTCACGTCCGCACGGGGGACGACCCGGGCCCGTCGTCCTCGGAGCGCATCCATGCACTGGTGGACGGCCTCGGTCCCCGGAGCGGGCTCGTCGTGACCATCAACGGCGTGCTGGCCACCCTGTCTGCGTCCGTCGACGACGACGTGGTGTCCCTGGGCCGTGCCGCCGACCACGCCGACGGCGGTGCCCTGCTGGGCTCGGTGCTCACTGACCCGCACGACTACCCGATGCTCAACGACGCGTTCGCCGTCGACCCGGTGCTGATCGACGTCCGGCCGTCGGCCCGTCTTGCCGGACCCGTGGTGATCGTGCACGTCGTGACCGGTGCCGCCGGCGGCGCCGTGTTTCCGCGCACCGTCGTGCGGGCCGGCGCCGGATCCGTCGCCTCGGTCGTGGAGATCGTCGTCGACGCCGACAGCGGCCTGCTGGTCGGCGTGCGCGATGGACTGATGTCGTCCACCGGGACGTCGACCGAGCGACTGGTCGTTCCGGTCACCGAGCTGTCGGTGGGTGACGGGGCCGAATTGGCCTATGTGTCCGTCCAGTCGTTGGGCAGCGGCGCGTGGCAGCTGGCGCACCAGGCCAGCACCATCGGTGCCCACGCGACCCTCTCGAGCTACGCCGTCGCGCTGGGCGGGAGCTATGCCCGACTGCGCACCGACTCGGCGCTGACGGGCGAGTCGGGCACGTCCAGCCTGCGGGCCGCGTTCTTCGGCCGGGACGACCAGATGCTCGACTTCCGGACCCTCCAGGACCATCGGGCCCCACGCACCACGAGCGACCTGCTGTTCATGGGAGCGGTGGCCGACACGTCCCACTCCGTCTACAGCGGGCTCATCCGGATCCGTCGGGGCGCGGTCAAGTCGGATGCCGTCCAGACCAACCACAACCTGGTGCTCGACGAGGGGGCCCACGCCGACTCGGTCCCGAACCTCGACATCGAGGAGAACGACGTGAAGTGCAGCCACGGCTCGACGGTGGGCCCGGTCGACGAGGACCAGCGGTACTACCTCGAGTCGCGCGGTGTGGAGCCGGAGCGGGCCGAGCAGCTGATCGTCGCCGGATTCTTCGAGAGCATCGCCGACCAGGTGCCGGTGCCCGGGGCCCGCGATCTGGTGGGCCGCTCGCTCGCCGCCCGGGCGGGGGTGTCCCGTGACTGAGGAGGCTGGCCCGACCACCGACGGACGCATCACGGCACGACTGTGTGCGGTCGAGGACGTGGCACCCGGCGAGGCGCGCCGGTTCGACGTGGCCGATCTCAGGATCGCGCTGGTCCGGATCGACGATGAGTTCCACGCGGTCGGCGACCGTTGCAGCCACGAGGACTTCTCGCTGGCCGACGGCGAGGTGTGGGGGCCGGAGTGCGAGATCGAGTGTGCCAAGCACGGGTCGACCTTCGACCTGCGCACGGGGGCGCCCTGCTCGCTGCCCGCCACGAAGCCGGTGCCCGTCTACGAGCTCGTCGTCGAAGGTGGCGAGGTCTCGGTGGTGGTGCCGTGAGCACGGGCGAACTGGTCATCGACGACCTGCGGGCCGGCATCCCCGGACGCGAGATCCTGCAGGGGCTGTCACTCACGGTCCGCAGCGGCGAGGTCCACGCGGTCATGGGCCCGAACGGCTCGGGCAAGAGCACTCTGGCCCACGTCCTCATGGGCCGCCCCGGCTACGAGGTGCTCGGTGGGTCCGTCACCCTGGACGGGATCGACATCCTTTCGCTGCCCACCTGGCAACGGGCGCGTGCCGGGCTGTTCCTCGCCATGCAGCACCCGATCGAGGTGCCGGGCGTCTCCCTGGTCGAGTCACTGACCGCGGCCCGTCAGGTGCTGGCGGGTGCCGGACCCGGTCCGGACATCCGGGCACGCCTGCGTGACGAGGCGGCGCGCATCGGCTTCGACGAGCGGTTCCTCGACCGCCCACTCAACGTCGATCTCTCGGGTGGCGAGCGGAAGCGCAACGAGACCCTGCAGCTCGGCGTGATCCGTCCGAGGTTCGCGGTACTCGACGAGATCGACTCGGGCCTCGATGTCGACGCGTTGGCCGATGTCGGGCGGCGAGTACAGGAGGCGACCACCGAGTGGGGCCTCGGGGTGCTGGCCATCACGCACTTCCGGCGACTGCTCGACGTCCTGCACCCGGACGTCGTCCACGTGCTGGCCAACGGCAAGGTGGTCGCCACGGGCGGCAGCGAGTTGGCCGAGATCGTCGACCGGACCGGGTACGCGGCGTACACCTGAGCAGCTGGGCGCCGGATCCTGGCCCCTGACCCGGCGCCGGGTGCCGGGGTTGCTAGCGTCACCGCATGGCCCGCCGAGACAGACGACGCGGAGGTGCGCACAGTCCGAAGCGTCGTGGTGATGCTGATGCGACTGCAGCGGATGGCGCAGCAGCCGCTGCAGGGCCCACGGAGGGCGCCACGCCCGGCCCGGCGGATCCGCCTCCGCCCAGCGTGCCCGGAGCGCCGGCCCCACGTCCGGCCGGGTCGGACGCCGGAGCACCGGGGTCCGAGGAGCCCGCTGGGCTACTGGAGCCTGGTGGAGCCGGGGAGCCCGCTGAACCAGCTGGAGGCGGAGCACCCGGTGAGTCCCGGGAATCGGACCTGACCGGCATCGTCACGTCGACGCCCTCGTCCGGCGCCGGACCGCCCGACGGTGGACTGCCGGTCGGTGGCGCCGCCGCTCCGGGTGGAACGGCCAACGATCTCCTCGCCGGCACGGGCGCCGCCGACGCCGTGGACCATGGGGTGACCATGACCCGCAAGGAGCGGCGGGAGGCCCGCTCCGGTGGGGCGTCCGGCGCCGTCAAGGTGAAGCACAAACGGACCTGGCTCGACTGGCTGCTCCTTTCCGGGGTCGTCGTCGTGGCGCTGGCGCTCGTCGGCATCACGACGGGCTACGTGTACGTGCAGTACCGGTTCCACCAGGTGACCAAGGTCACGGTCCGGCACCTGAAGGCGGCGCCGGTCGGCGCCCCGTTCAACGTGCTCCTGATCGGCTCCGACTCCCGTGCCAACTTCACCCCGGCCGACCAGGCGGCCTACGGCAACGAGACGACTGCCGGCGGTCAGCGCAGTGACGTCGTGAAGATCGTCCACGTCGTGCCGGCCACCGGGCAGGTCAGCGTGCTGTCCATCCCCCGGGACACCATGGTCACCGTGGCGGGGAACACGACCAACACCGGCACCTACAACCGCATCAACGCCACCTACGACCAGGGTCCCGACCAGCTCGTCCAGACCATCGAGACCAACTTCGGCATCCCGATCGAGCACGTGGTCCAGCTGAACTTCGTCGGCTTCCGAGGCGCCGTCGACGCCATCGGCGGGGTGAACCTGAACTTCCCCTTCCCGGCCCGGGACTCGTACACCGGACTCAACATCACCTCGGCGGGCTGCCAGCACCTGAACGGCGGCTACTCCCTGGCCGTGGCCCGCAGCCGCCACTACGAGTACTACGAGGACGGGTACTGGCAGTACGACGGGACGAGCGACTTCGGCCGCATCCAGCGCCAGAACGCCTTCCTGAAGGCGCTGATCAACCAGGCCGAGAAGCAGTACAACCCACTGACCCTCAACGCCTTCATCGGCTCGGTGGTCCAGGGTGTCACCATCGACTCGACGTTCACGATCTCGGAGCTCGTCTCGCTCTCCCAGCAGTTCCGAAATTTCGCGTCGACCTCCCTGATCACGGCGACGCTGCCGACCTACGCATCCTCGTCATCGGACTTCGCGTCCTACGGCTCGGTGCTCTACGTGCAGCAGCCCCAAGCCAACCAGGTCATCAGCCAGTTCCTCGGTACACCGGCCCCGACGCCCGAGACGCCGCCCCCCGGACCCTACGGCGTGGAGTCGACGACCACGACGACGGCTCCCCCCACCACCTACTCGTCGGGTGGGGGCACGACGCCGACCACGGCATCGCCGGAGACGACGACCACGATCGCGACCAACTTCGACCCGACCCCCTGCTGAGCAGCCCCGGGCGCCGCGCCCCGTGATGCGTGCCGCGGAGGGCCTCAGGCGGGTACGTCGGCCTCGTCGAGGCCCTGGGTCAGCGTGTTCCAGCTGAGCGTGGCGCACTTGATCCGCACGGGAAACTTCACGACACCCTGCAACGCCGCGAGCTCGCCCAGTGCGTCGATGTCGATGGCCTCGGGTTCGGCAGGCTCGGCCGCGCCGCCGTCCGCCCCGTCCGACGGCAGGGTCGACTCGTGGATCGACATCATCCGCTTGAAGGTTCCGATCAGCTCGCGGACCTCGGCCAGCGACTTCCCCTTGACGGCGGCCGACATCAGGGAGGCTGACGACTGGCTGATCGAGCAGCCGGTGCCGGCGATCTTGATGTCGTCGAGGACGCCGTCCCCGACATCGATGGTCACCACGATCTCGTCGCCGCAGAGGGGATTGAACCCCTCGACCCGCACGGCCGGGGGCGACTCGAGCTCGCCCCGATTACGCGGCGAGCGGTAGTGATCGAGGATGATCTCCCGATAGAGGTCTTCGAGGCCGGGCATCAGGCCGGGTTCCCTTCGTCACTGGGGTGCGTCGGCACCCGGGCCAGATCGTACCGGGGGACGGTCATCCGAAGAACTTCCCGGCTGCGTCGAGGGCGTCGACCAGTGTGTCGACGTCGCTCTCGTCGTTGTAGAGGGCGAACGAGGCACGGGCGGTGGCGTTCACACCGAGCCGTCGCATCAGGGGCTTGGCGCAGTGGTGGCCGGCCCGGACGCACACGCCGTACTCGTCGAGGATCTGGGAGATGTCGTGCGGGTGGATGTCGCGGAACGCGAACGAGAGGACTCCGCCGCGGTCCTCGGCCGCAGGTGGCCCGTAGATGCGGATGTCGGTCCCGAACCGGTCGGCCAGGGCATCGAGCGCATAGGTGGTGAGGGAGATCTCGTGGGCCCGGACGGCGTCCATGCCGACGGCACGCAGGTAGTCGACGGCGGCACCGAGACCGATGGCCTCGGTGATCGGTGGCGTCCCCGCCTCGAACCGCCAGGGGATGTCGTTGGACGTGAAGCCGTCCTTGCGGACATCGAGGATCATCTCGCCGCCACCGAGGAAGGGAGGCATCGACTCCAGCAGCTCCTCGCGGCCCCAGAGCACGCCGATGCCGGTGGGGCCGAGCATCTTGTGGGCGCTGAAGGCGAGGAGGTCGACGCCGAGTGCGGCCACGTCGGTGGGCAGGTGGGGGACCGCCTGGCACGCGTCGGCCACGACCAGGGCCCCGGCGGCATGGGCCCGGCTGGCCAGGTCCGTGACGGGGTTGAGCGTGCCGAGCACGTTCGACATGCAGGTGACGGCCAGCAGCTTGGCCCCGTCGAGCACGGCGTCGAGGTCGTCGAGCACGAGTCGTCCGTCGTCGTCGATCGGGAGCCAGCGCAACTCGATGCCCCGCTCCGCAGCCAGCATGTGCCACGGGACGATGTTGGCGTGGTGCTCCATCTCGGTGAGGACGACCACGTCGCCCCGCCCGAGGTTGCTGCGTCCCCAGGAGTGGGCGACCAGGTTGAGGGCCTCGGTGGCGTTCTTGGTGAAGACGATCTCGCGTGACGGCGACGGTGCGCCGATGAACCGGCCCACGTTGGTGCGGGCCGCCTCGAACCGTCGGGTGGCCTCCTCGGCGATGGTGTAGACGCCACGATGGACGTTGGCATGGGTCGTCTCGTCGTACTCGCGCATGGCGTCGAGCACCAGGGTGGGTCGCTGGGATGAGGCCGCGGAGTCCAGATAGGTGATGGTGCGCCCGTGGACTTCGCGAGACAGGAGGGGGAAGTCCTTGGCCAGGGTTGCGGCGTCCAGGCCCCGACCGTCGGGGGCGTCGGGGGTCAGGTCCGCCATGCGTCGTACCCCTCGGCCTCGAGCCGGGCGCCCAGCTCGGGCCCGCCTTCCTCCACGATCCGGCCGTCGACCAGCAGGTGGACACGGTCGGCGTCGAGCTCTTCGAGCATGCGCTGGTAGTGGCTGATGACGAGCACCCCGAGGTCGGGCCGGGACTCGCGCACGGTGTGGACGCCACGGGCCACGGTGCGCAGGGCGTCGACGTCGAGCCCCGAGTCCGTCTCGTCGAGGATGGCCAGGTCGGGCTCCAGCAGGGCCATTTGGAGGATCTCGTTGCGCTTCTTCTCCCCGCCGGAGAACCCGTCGTTGAGGTGGCGCTCGCCGAAGGAAGGGTCCATGCCCAGCTTGTCCATCCACTCCATCATCATGAGGCGCACTTCGAGAACGGACATGTCCATGCCCCGGCGGGCGGACAGGGCCTGGCGCAGGAACTGGATGACCGGCACGCCGCCGATGGACTCCGGGTCCTGGAAGGCCAGGAAGATGCCGGCCTTCCCCCGGACGTCGGTGGACCAGGAGGTGATGTCCTCGCCGTGGAAGAGGATCGAGCCGGAGGTGACCTCATAGGCGGGGTTGCCGAGCAGCACGTTGGCCAGGGTGGACTTGCCCGAGCCGTTGGGCCCCATGATGGCGTGGACCTTGCCCGAGCCGACGGTCAGGTCGATGCCCCGGAGGATGGGCTGGCCCTCGACGGAGGCGTGGAGGCCCACGATCTGGAGGAGGGGTGGAGGGGTGCCTTCGGCGCCGGAGTCGGATTCGGATTCGGGGCTCACCGCCTCGATTGTAGCGCCTCTCCGGTATTTCCCCTACGGCCGTAGGGGGAATTGTCGCCGACACTGCATCGACGCTCGACCGGTGGCCGCAATGATCGAGCGGGGGCAATTCCCGTTCCCGGCGGACCAGCCGATACGGTACCGCCATGGCCGACCCCTGGAACTACGCCGGCCCGGTCACCCAGCTCGGTTCGGGCGCCGGCGCGGTCACCCTGGTGGACGAGTCGACGTTCGCCATCAGCGGCGGAGCGGGTGATATCTCGGCAGGGGCCGCCCAGGGCCTCTTCTTCCGGGACACCAGGATCCTGTCCCAGTTCGAGGTCGTGCTGAACGGGGTACGCGCCGAACCGCTGGCCGCGGTCACCGACGACCCGTTCAGCGCCACCTTCGTCGCCCGGGACCTACCTGCCCCGGGGCGGGCCGATTCCACCCTGATGGTCTTCCGGCACCGCCACGTCGGGCAGGGGATGCGCGAGGAGCTGGTCCTGCGCAACTTCGGCGACGAGGCCACCGTGCGCACGGTGGAGGTGCTGGTCGACGCCGACTTCGCCGACCTGTTCGCGGTCAAGGAGGGCCGGGTCGACACCGACTCCCGTCAGGGGTCGGTTACCGCCGTGGTCGAGGACCGCCCCGCCGCCCGGGCCGGCGCGCAGGGCGACGGTTCGGTGGCGCTCACGTACACCTACGCGCGGGAGCCGGTGGCGCGCGGCGTCGAGATCCGGGCGGTGGGCGCCCAACGGGTGGCGCCCGGACTGATCACTTTCGAGGTGGTGGTCCCGGCCCGTGGCGAGTGGTCCACCTGCCTCGAGGTCGGCCCCGTGATCGACGGCCGCCTGTTCGCCCCGAAGTACCGCTGCGGCGAGCCCGTCGAGCGGGCGACGCCCTCGGAGCGTCTGGCCGAGTGGCGGCGCCAGGTTCCGCAGGTCGAGACCGACCACCCCGCCCTCAAGCAGGTGATCGCCCGAAGCGCCGAGGACCTCGGCGCCCTGCGCATCTTCGACCCCGACCACCCCGAGCGGGTGGTGGTGGCGGCGGGCGCTCCGTGGTTCATGACGGTGTTCGGGCGGGACTCGCTGCTGACCGCCTGGATGGCGCTGCTGGTCGATCCCGACCTCGCTCGTGGCGTGCTGCAGACGCTGGCCCGCTTCCAGGGCACCGAGGTCGACCCGCGTCACGAGGAGGAGCCGGGGCGGATCCTGCACGAGATGCGGTTCGGCGACGCCGCCTCCCTCTCCCTCGGCGGTGGGAGCATCTACTACGGCACGGCCGACGCCACGCCGCTGTTCGTCATGCTGCTCGGCGAGATGCGGCGATGGGGCGTCGCCCGAGAGCTGGTCGACGAGCTGCTTCCCAACGCGGCACGGGCGATCGAGTGGATCGAGCACTTCGGCGACGCGGACGGCGACGGATACGTCGAGTACCACCGGGCGACCGACAGGGGCCTGGCCAACCAGGGCTGGAAGGACAGCTGGGACGGCATCCGCTACGGCGACGGCCGGGTGGCCGAGGCGCCGATCGCCCTCGCCGAGGTGCAGGCGTACACCTACGGTGCGTACCTGGCGAGCGCGCACTTCGCATTCGAGGCGGGGGACACGGCCACCTACGACCGCTTCCGATCCAAAGCCGCCCATCTCAAGGCCAATTTCAACCGGGATTTCTGGCTGGAGGAACAAGGCTGGTTCGCCGTCGGGCTCGATGCCGACAAGAAACCGATCGATTCCCTGACCTCCAACATCGGGCACTGCCTGTGGACGGGGATCGTCGACGAGGACAAGGCCCACCAGGTGGCCCAGGCCCTCGTCGGTCCCTCGATGTTCTCCGGGTGGGGGCTGCGCACCCTGTCGAGCGACAACGGCGGCTACAACCCCATCAGCTACCACTGCGGCTCGGTGTGGCCCCACGACACGGCAATCGTGGCCGCAGGGCTGGCGCGCTACGGCTATGACGGGGCGGCCCAGCAGCTGATCTTGGGACTGCTCGACGCCGCCTCGGCCCAGGGCGGCCGGTTACCCGAGCTGTTCAGCGGCCTGGACCGCGGAGAGCTGACCGTTCCAGTCGGGTACCCGACGTCGTGCTCGCCCCAGGCCTGGTCAGCGGCATCGCCTCTGCTGTGCCTGCGCACTCTGCTGCGCCTCGACCCGTGGATTCCGTACGGCAAGACGTGGCTGTGTCCGAACCTGCCCGAGGGCATCGGCTACCTCAAAGTCGAGGGGATCCCACTGGCCGGGTCCCGGGTGACGATCGAGGTCGGCGACCAGGTGCCGGGCGGAGTGTCGGTGACGGGCCTGCCGCCCGAGATCGAGGTCATCCGCGAGCCACGTCGCCCCTCCACGGCCGTCTGAGCCAACGCGTGCCCGCCAGCTGCGGCGGGTCGGGTCGGCTTC
Organism: uncultured Acidimicrobiaceae bacterium; assembly: GCA_964621235.1. Taxonomy (GTDB): domain Bacteria; phylum Actinomycetota; class Acidimicrobiia; order Acidimicrobiales; family RAAP-2; genus Bog-756. The sequence goes on along the minus strand of CAZULR010000045.1, from coordinate 596 downwards.
TGGGCCGGGAGCGGAGGCGAACCGGGAGCGGCGGGGCTACCAGCCCCGCTCGATCCACTCGGCCAGGTGCGGCGACTCGGCCCCGATGGTGGTGCCGACGCCGTGGCCGGGCAGGACGATCGTGTCGGCGCCGAACGGTGCGAACAGCCGGTCCTCGATCGACCGGATGATGGTGGTGAAGTCGGCGTTCTCGAACGACGTGTTCCCCGGCCCCCCGGGGAACAGGGTGTCCCCCGTGAAGAGCAGGGGTGTCCCCTCGACGGCGAAGCACATCGAGCCGGGGGTGTGGCCGGGGGTGGCGATGGTGGCGATGCGCAGCCGCCCGACCTCGAGCACGGTCTCGTCGTCCAGGATCTGGTCGTAGGCGGGCAGCATCTCGGCGTCGGCCTGGGTGACCGCCACGTCGTAGCCGGCGTCGCGCACCGCTTCGACGGCCTGGATGTGGTCCCAGTGGCCGTGGGTCTCGACCACCCGGCTGACGCCCAGGTCGCGGCACAACTCCAGGAGGCGCTCGTGCTCGTTGGCGGCGTCGATCAGCAGTGCGTCGCCGGTCTGGCGGCAGCGGACCACGTAGACGTTGTTGTCCATGGGCCCGA
>CAZULR010000044.1:0-13661 GCA_964621235.1 uncultured Acidimicrobiaceae bacterium | reverse complement strand
CCGACGACAGGGCCGACGTCCCCGCGGCGCCAGCCGTGCGTCAGCCCGTGCTCGACCTCCCACCCCACCGGGAGGTGACGCGTGCCCGCGACCTGCGCCGGCTCCGTCACCGGGTGCTCCACGCCGCCATCCACGGCGGGTGGGACTGGATGACGCGCCACGGTGCCACCGGCCCCGGCGACCGCCTCGCCGACCGGTTCGGCGCGTTCGGCCGGGGGAGCTGCCTGGCCTTCCCCACCGGCGCCATCTTCGGGGAGGAGTGGATCCGCATCGGTGAGGACACGCTGGTGGGGCCCTACGTGAGCATTTCGGCGGGCATGGTCCCGGGCCAGAGGATGGTGACGGACCCGGTCGTGCGCATCGGCGACCGGAGCATGATCGGCCGGGGCAGCCACATCGTCGGCCACTTCCAGATCGACATCGGTAGTGACGTGCAGACCGGGCCGTACGTCTACATCACCGATCAGAACCACGGCTACGAGAACCCGGACGAGGTCGTCCACGTCCAGTGGCCCCACGACGTTCCGGTGATCGTCGGCGACGGCAGCTGGATCGGGACGGGGGTGGTGATCCTGCCCGGCACCGTGTTGGGCAGGAACGTGGTGGTCGGCGCCGGCGCCGTGGTGCGGGGCACCTTCCCCGATCACTGCGTGATCGCCGGAGTACCGGCCAGGATCGTGCGGCGTTACGTGCCCGGGTCGGGCTGGGTGACGGGGCCGGAGGCCGCGGGGACCGGGGAGGCCGGATCCACTGACTGACCGAGCGGCGCGGACCCGTCGTCGGGGCCCGACGCCACGCCTGGGGCTGGACCGGACGCGGCCGTGCCGGTCGCCGGGGGAGGCACAGTTACCGCCTGCGGCTCACCGGCGTCGTGGTCGCCGTCGGCGACGGCGGCCGACGGCACGGGGACGGGGGCCGGATACGGGATCGTGCCGAGGCCGTAGCGGCGGACGATCTCGGAGGCCTCGGCACGGCCCAGGGCGATCAGGTGCTCGGTCGTGGAGAAGTCGTCGAAGTCCCTGGTGGCCCCCTCCGGGCCGGCGCAGAGGATCACCTCGATGCCCTCGGGCAGGTGGGCCATGTCCCGGACGAAGCGGGCGTGGATGGCGATCAGGAGGGCGTTGACCATGCCTTCGACCGGCCGCTTCGACTGCTGCGGGGTAACGATGGGTGGCGAGCACAGGAGCACCACGATGCGGGTGGCACCGGCGTCGATGGCCCGCTGGATCGGCACGTTGTCGACGACGCCGCCGTCGATGTAGCGCTCGCCGTCGATCTCGACCGGGGGGAAGATGGCGGGCATCGCCGCGGAGGCGAGGATGGCCTCGACCGCCGGTCCCTGGGTGAACCAGCGCTCGCCTCCGTCGGCCAGTGACGTGGCCACCACCTCGATCGGTAGCACCGACTCCTCGAGCCGTTCGTGGGGGAACCCCTCGGTGACGATCTTGCGCAGGCCCGAGTTGGAGTAGACGGCGTCGCGCTGCTGGACGTAGAGCCAGGGACCGTGCAGGCGCCCCTGCGGATAGACGTCCTCGCGCCGGATGCCCAGCCAGATCTGCGCCATCCGCTCGAGGCCCTCCCGCGTCGGATCGGCTGCGAACCCGGCACCGTTGATGGCACCGACCGAGGAGCCGTAGACGCGATCGGGGACGAACCCGTGCTCCGCCAGGACCTGGAGCATGCCGATCTGGATGGCGCCCCTCGTACTTCCGCCGGCCAGGACCAGGGCGGTCAGGCCGTCGTCTTCCGGGTCCTCGTCGGCCTCCTCCCCGTCGGCGGTGCCGGACGGACCGGCCCGCCCGGCGAGCCATGTCGCCCGGGAGCGTCGGGCCTGCCCGATGGTGAATCGCAGTGTGAGCACGATGAGGGCCGCCGCGGCGACCACGAAGACGGTGAAGACGACGGCGAACAGCACGGACGAGGTCGCGACGATCATCAGTGGAGAGGCTACCGGCGCGGCTCCGGCGGATCGGGTCGTGTGACACCCCCGGTCCACACTGTCGCCATGCGAACGACAACGGTCCCGAGGGGGGCGCAGGGCATCCGGGGCCGGCAGCCGCGGACCGCAGCGGTGCGGAGTGCGGCTACGGCCGGTGGCGGGGATGACGGCGGACGGTCCGACCGGGTTGGAGCCGACGGGGCAGAAGCCGACGGGGACGGAGCGGGCCGGGGTGGGGCGGACTGGGGTGGCGCGGGCGGCCCGCTGTCGGGCACCGCGCTCCTCGAACGGCTCCGGGTGACCGGTCGGGCGCGCCCGGCCGCCGATCCGGAATTCTCCGCCGATCTGCGCAGCTTCGTCGAGGACGGGGTCGTCGATCCGTCACCGTCGTCGTCCGCAACGGGGGCCGGTCGGCTGCTGGTGACCCGGGATCGCCTGACGACCGCCCTCGCCTGCCCGGGCCACCGGTCGGCGGCACGTTCGGCGGACGGGTGGCCGGGCGGCCCGGTGGATTCCCAGCACGCCTTCACCACGTCGTTGGCCTGCGGGGCGCTCGTCGGCGCCCTCTTCCGGCAGATCGTCGCCGTAGGTGGATTCGACGACCCGATGGTCGACGGCCTCCAGGCCCTGTCGCTCGACAGTCACCAGGCGCCCCTCGTTGACTGGATCGGAGGGCTGTCGTCGGCCGAGCGGTCCGGACTGGGCGCCGAGGTCGACCGGCAGGCCCGCGGCCTGCTCGAGCGGTGGCCGGCCCTCGACGCGTCCTGGTTGCCGCGCACCCAGGAGATGCTCCGGGCGCCCCTGGTGGGCGGCGCGGTCGAACTCTGCGTCCGGGTCGACCTGGCGGTCGGCCGCCCGATGGGCCACGAGGCGTCGGTGGCCCTGGTCGACGTGGTCTCCGGCGCCCGTCGTCCCGAACACGGGGACGATCGCCGGTTCGCCGCCCTGGTCGCCGCCCTGCGGGGCCCCGTGCCCCCCTTCGCCGTCGCCACCTACTACTCCCGGACGGGTGAACTGGACGTCGATCCGGTGGATCAGGAATACCTCGTGACGGGGGCCCACAGATGCCTCACCGCGATTCGGGTACTCGTCGGTGCCGATCAGTCACCCTCCGACGGAGCAACGTGCGCGGCGTGCCGCCTGCTTCTCCGCCGCCCTCCGTTCGTGGTGTCCGTGGATGGTGCCGAGCGCCCCGAAGGATCGGCGCCCGGAGCGACCGCCGGCCCGGTCGCCCGGGCCGACAGGGGCCGCCCGATCGACCCGGTCGTGGCGTTCCCGCAGGAGGTGGCGGCGTGACCGGAAGCGACGGGGTGACAGGGGCGGTTGCGGGTCCCGCGATCGGCTCCGTCCCGCCAGGGATGCTCGACCGGGTGTGCCGTCGCCTGTCGGAGGGAGTCGCCGACGCGGCCACCGGACCGGCCGACGACGTGCGCATCGAGATCGGACTGCCCCAACTCCGCCGGGCGCGCTACCGGCCCGAGCTGCTGGGACTGCCCGACGAGCCGTTCGCCTGGAAGCCGGTCTTCGTGCGCCGGTCGCTGGGGATCGCCGCGATCCGGGCCTGCGTCGCCGGGGGGTTCCGTGGACCCGCGGATGCCGTCGGTCCGGTCGCCGACCGGGCGGTCGAGGACTGGCGGAGGTCGGGCTGGCGCACCTTCCACTGGGAGCCGTGGCTCGCGGGGCTCGGAGCCGGTGGGCGTGCGACGGTCCTGGCCGAGGCCGTCACCTGGGCCACCCCGGTGTGGGGAGCCCTCGACTGGGCGCGCCTCGGCCCGTGCGCGGAGCTCGGCCGGCCGGACGACCGGTGGTCGGTGCCCGGCCTCGGCGGGGTGCAGCTGCGCGGCCGGTCGGAGGCCAGGGTGGCGGTGGCGGGACCCGACGGACGATCGGGTGCCGCCTCGTCACTGCTCTCGGTCTCCGGCGGATGTCCCGGTGACGGATGGCACGACGAGCTCGCGTTCCTCGCCCTCGTCGCGGGGCTGGCGTCACCGTCGCGACCCCTGCCGGCACGGGTGGTAGGGCTCTGGCCCGAGTCGGGTGACCTACGTATGGTGGAGGTCGACGCCCGGACCCTGGACGGAGCAGTCGACCGCGTCGTCGACACCGTCGCCGTCATGGCCGACGCCACCCCAACCGCCGACGCTTCCGTGACTGCGGTCGCCTGACGATTCGACCGCGTCGCGCCGCGTGGCACGACGACCCGGCGGATCAGAACAGCGCCTTGGCTGCAGCGGCGTCGGGCTTGCCCGCGGCGGTCAGCGGGATCTCGTCGACGAGCAGCAGCTGGCGGGGGACCTTGTAGCCGGCCACGTGTTCCCGGCAGTGGATGGCGAGCTCCTCGAGCCCGAGCCCTTCGGCATCGGCCCGCAGACGTACGACCGCTGCCACCCGCTCGCCGAACCGCTCGTCGGGAAGGCCGACCACGATGGCGTCGTACACGTCGGGGTGGGCCTTGATCGTCGCCTCCACCTCCTCCGGAAAGATCTTCTCGCCTCCCGAGTTGATCGACGCCGAGCCCCGCCCGTGGACGGTGATGACACCGTCCGGGTCGATCGAGGCGAGGTCGCCCGGGACCGACCAGCGGACACCGTCGGCGTCGGTCGGGAAGGTGGCCGCCGTCTTGGCCTCGTCCCGGTAGTAGCCGACTGGGATCCGCCCGGTCCGGGCCAGTCGTCCGATGCGTCCGTCGCCGGGGGCGAGGCGCCGGAGTTCGTCGTCGAGCACCGCGGTGTCGGCGCTCATCACGAATCTGGGCCCGCTCGCCCCGACGTCGACGGCACCCTGCGCCCCGGCCTCACTCGAGCCGAACCGGTCCATGATGACGGCGCCGGGTAGCTGGGCGGCGAGGTCCGCCTTCACCGCGGCCGACAGCATGGCACCGCCCGATCCGATCACCAGGAGTTTCGACACGTCGTAGGTCCCCGGCGGCGCCGCAGCCAGCGTCTCGGCGAGCGGACGGGCCATGGCGTCCCCCACCAGCGCCGACGACACGACGTCCTCGTCGCCGATCAGACGGAGGATCCGGTCGGGGTCGAAGTGGTGCTCGGTGTAGAGCACCGTGGTCCCGGCCATCATGAAGGCGTTCCACATGGCCCACTGGGCGTTGCCGTGCATGAGCGGACCCACCACCAGCATGGGGATCCGCCCGTCCTCGTCGGCGTTCAACCGGCCGGCGAGCTCGTCGGCCGCGGCGATCGGCTCCGCACCCCAGCCGCCACCGCCCATGGCGGCGAAGAAGATGTCCTCCTGGCGCCACATCACGCCCTTGGGCATGCCCGTCGTCCCTCCGGTGTAGAGGACGTAGAGGTCGTCGGGGGATCGGGGGCCGAAGCCGCGCCCTCCGTCGGCTGCGGCGAGCGCTTCCTCATAGCGGGTGGGTGCGGCACCGGTCGATGCGGTCACCGGGTCGCCGCCGACCGGGGCGGTACCGTCCCCGATCACCAGGAGGTCGAGCGGCCGCTCGCGCCCGTCACCGTCCAGCGAGTCGGCGACGAGCTGGGAGAGCTCCTGGTCGTAGACGAGGAGCTGGAGGTCGGCGTTGTCGACGACATAGCGGAGCTCGGGGGCGACGTAGCGGAAGTTGAGGTTGATCGGCACCGTGCGGGCCTTGTAGCAGCCGATCATGGTCTCGACCCACTCGGCGCGGTTGCGGGCGAGGATCCCGACGTGGGCGCCGGGGGTGAGGCCGGTGTCCTCGAGGTGGTGGGCGACACGGTTGGCCCGCGTGTCGAGCTGCCGGTAGGTGCGTCGCACGTCGCCCGCCACCAGGGCCAGCCGGTCGGGCACGGTGTCGACCACCAGCTCGAACAGATCGGCCAGGTTGAACTGTCGCTCGGTCACCACTCGTCTCCTCAGTTCCCACGCGGGCCCGCGGCGCCACCAGCCACGTTCTCCGGTGTGTCCGTGGGTGGCACGCCGCTCGGTCGGATTGCCGCTCCCCGTCGTCCGTAGCATGCTGCTCCGGAACCCGGAACGGTAGCCACTCCGGCCGCCACCGGCAGCACACGACGACGACGGGTCGCGCCGACGGCCCGGAGGGGGATGATCAGTGACCGAAGGCACCACGACGACGGCGGGCATCGCCGGCTACACCGCGCTGGTGACGGGTGGAGGCAGCGGGATCGGGTTGGGCACCGCCACCCGCCTGGTCCGCGACGGTGCGCAGGTGACGATCTGTGGCCGCACCGAGGACAAGCTGGCCGCCGCCGTGACCGAGCTGGACCAGGTGGCGGCGGCGTCGGCCGCGGCCGGGCTCCCGGTCGGGACGGCGCGCTACATCGTCGCCGACGTGACGGTGGAGGAGCAGGTCGCGGCGGCAGTGGCCGAGGCCGCCGGCCCGCGCCGGCACCTCGACATCCTCTTCGCCAATGCCGGCGGGTCGCACACCATGGGCCCCATCACCGAGGCCGACCTCGACGGCGTCCGGGCGACCGTCGACCTCAACTTGGTGGGCACGTTCCTCTGCATCAAGCACGGCGCTCCGCTGATGGCCGCCCGGGTCGGGGAGGGTGTGGACGGAGGAGAGGCGTCGGGCGGATCCCTCATCGGCATGTCCTCGGGCGCCGGCCACTTCCCTCACCGCTACCTATGGGCCTACGGCTCGGCCAAGGCGGGCATCGACATGCTGTGCAAGTACGCGGCAGAGGAGCTGGGCCACACGGGTGTGCGCGTCAATACGGTGCAGCCCGGGATCGTGGACGACGAGCTGATGTCCTTCATTACCGCCGGCGGCCCACTGCTCGACGACTACCTCGCCGAGATGCCCGTGAGCCGTCTCGGCACCGTCGAGGACATCGCCGCCGCGGTGCGTTTCCTGGCCGGGCCGGAGTCGGCGTGGATCACGGGGGAGGCGTTGGCGGTGGACGGTGGCCACCACCTGCGACGGGGCGCCAACTACGGGCTGCTGTTCGGCTGACCCGGACGGCGGCGACCGGTCCGTCTCGTGGGCCCGGCTCCCGCCCGAACGGGACCCACTGGTGGCCGGACCCCGACTACCGACGCCGGACCGGCGAACGGTAGCGTGGCCCGGATGACCGTACCCGTGAGACGCCGATGACCGGGATGGGTGGCGCGTCGGGGCCGGGTGACTCCTCCATCGTCGCCGAGTTCCACCATGCCCTGGCCGACCAGGGGGCGATCATCCTTGTCCTCCTGGCCATCCTGTTCATCGGGTGGAACCAGCTCCGGTCGATGCAGTACCGCCGGGCGGTGGCCCGCGGCGAGTCGTTCGGTGTCGCGACCTCGGAGCTGCCCGCGGAGCCGTCCGGCCGCCGGTTCCTCCGCATCGCCTTCGGACTCCTGTGGTTGTTCGACGGTCTGCTGCAACTCCAGTCGGGTATGCCCACGGGCCTGCCGTCCGGGGTGATCCGACCCGCGGCCGCCACGTCGCCGGAGTGGGTCCGGCACCTCGTCGACTCGGGCCTGACGCTCTGGACGAACCACCCGGCCACAGCGGCGGCATCGACCGTCTGGATCCAGGTGGGGATCGGGGTACTCCTGCTGGTCGCACCACGTGGGCCGTGGAGCCGTGGCGCCGGAGTCGTCAGCGTGGTCTGGGGCCTGGTCGTCTGGTCGGTGGGCAACGCCTTCGGTGGGATCCTCGCTCCCGGGCTGACCCTCCTGTTCGGCGCCCCGGGGGCCGTGCTGTTCTACGTGGTGGCGGGCGTCCTGGTGGCGCTGCCCGACCGCAGTTGGACCGGCCGCAGCATCGGACGCGTCGTCATCGGTGGGACCGGCGCGCTGCTGCTCGGCTTCGGGGTGCTCCAGGCGTGGCCCGGCCGAGGCTTCTGGCAGGGCTCGATCGGGGGCGGGCCCGGCACGCTCGCCGGCATGGTGGCCCAGATGGCCCAGACGTCCCAGCCGAGTCCCCTGTCGTCGCTGGTGTCGTCCTTCGCGTCGTTCGACCGCGCCCACGGCTGGGGGGTCAACCTGGTGGCGGTGGCCGTCATGCTCGCCATTGGGGCGGTGCTCTTCGGTGTGGCCCTCACCACGCGTGAGGCCGCCGACACGACCCCGACGACCGGCGACCGGGCGACGGGACCCGCCCCGGTCGGCGGCACGCTGGGTCGGCTGCTCGTGCCCGCCATCGTGGTGCTCGCTGTCGTCTGCCTCGCGGACTGGGTGCTCGTCGAGGACTTCGGGTTCTGGGGCGGGGTAGGCACGGACCCGAACTCCATGCTGCCGCTCCTCTTCGTGGCCTACGGCGGCTACCTGGCGCTGACCCGGCCGTCGCCGGCGGCCCCGGTCCCGCACGACCATGCCGTGGGGACGGCCTCCGCTTCCGGGGACACGAAGTCCGCGGTGGGGCAGGAGGCGGATCCGGTGGTTGCTCCCGACGGCGCCACCGTCGGCGCCTCGGCGGCGACGGAGGTACCGACCACGGGTCCGCCTCCGCAGCGGGCGTGGTGGGAGGGGATCGACTCACGACGGGCCGGCAGGATCGCCGCCACGGTGGGCGCCCTCGGGATCCTCCTGGTGGGCGTCGCCCCGATGGCGGCCGCGGCCGCCAGTCGATCCGCCGATCCCCAGATCGCCGTGGCGACAGACGGGACGCCCAACGTCACGTCCGGACCGGCTCCGGCGTTCCGCCTGACGGCACCGAACGGCGCCACGGTGTCACTCGCCTCCCTACGCGGCTCGGCCGTGGTTCTGACCTTCCTCGACCCGGTCTGCACCACGGACTGCCCGATCATCGCCCAGGAGCTGCGCGTGGCCAACACCCTCCTCGGCGCCGACGCCGCCAAGGTCCGGTTCGTGGCGATCGCGGCCAATCCCGTCTACCACTCGACCCAGAACGTGATCGACTTCAACCGGCAGGAGGGGCTCGACACCCAGTCGAACTGGCTCTTCCTCACGGGCTCGCTGGCTGACCTCCAGAAGGCGTGGGACGACTACGGCGTGACGGTGCAGACCGCTCCGGCGGGTGGGATGGTGGCGCACGCCGACATCGTCTATGTGATCGACGCCCACGGCACGATCCGGCGCATCCTCAACTCCGACCCCGGCGCGGCCGACTCGTCCACCGAGTCCTCCTTCGCCGGGCTCGTGGCCGGACAGGTCACCCAGGTCCTCCACCAGTGAGCCGCCGGTCCTGGCTGCTGGTCGGTGGGCTGCTCGTCGTCCTGGTGGCCCTGGTCGTGGCCGTGGTGCTCGTCGCGTCGGCATCCGACACACCGGTCGTGACCGTCCCGACAGTGCCCCTGCAGGGTCCGCCCGCGCCGTCCTCGACCACGACGCCGGCCCTCGCCACCGCGGTCCTCGCCATGGGCACGCTGTCCGATCCGGCCAACACCTTCTACGAGCTGCTCGACCGCCCGTCCGGTGCTGCAGGCTGGTCCCTCGCCACACCTCCCGGGGTCGCCGACAACGGGGGACTGGTGGTGGGGCCGTCGGCCACCGGTGCTGTGACCGCCGGCTTCCTGCCGGCCGCCGACCTCACGTTCTCCGTACTCGCCGGCCGCGCCGCCGGATCGACCACGTGGACCCCGGGTGACGTGCCCGGCACGCTCGCGGCCGAACCGGACGCACTGGCCACCGGTCCCACCGGTCAGACCGCAGCCGTACTGTCCGGCACCGACACACCGGTCGAGGCGCAGGCGCCCGGTGGCACCTCGTGGGACCGCGTGGTGACCGCGACCGACCTGACCGGCGCCCGGGACGGGTGCCGGGTGACGCGCGTCACCTCGGTCGCCGTGGTGGCCTCCGGTGTCCCCTATGTCGGCACCCGGTGCACCGGCACGCAGGTCGGGGTCTTCGTGCCGTCCGACGGGTCGGCCGGGACCGGACCGGGTCTCACCGCACCTGCGGGGGGCTGGACCCGGGTGGGTCCCACCCTCGGCGCGTCGGGCGTCTCCGCCGCCACCGTCCTCCGGCTGCAGGCCGAGGGCGCCGGTATCGCCGGCCTGGTGGAGGGGAGCGGATCCGGGCGCTCCTCGATCGTGGGCATCTGGGGCGCCTCCGCGACCGGGGTCACCGCGTCGTCGCCGCTGACCGTGCCGAGCGGATCGGCCGTGCGGGCGACGGCGACCGGCGGTGCCGGGGGTCAGGGCCTGGCCGTCCTACTCGGCGCCGCGGCGCCCGGCTCGCTCCGACTCACAGGGGTGGCCGGTCCCGGCCAGCCCTGGGTGCCCTACGCCACGCCCCCGGCCGGGACGACGGCCGTGGCCCTCGTGGGCGACGAGGTCGACGCCTTCGTGCCGGCGGGATCCTCCCTGCACGTGTGGGCGGCCACCGGCACGGGCCCGTGGCACCAGGTGGCCCACCTCACCGTCCCGATCCAGTACGGCTCGTCCAGCTGAACCACCCGCGACCGGCCGGGAAGGGTGACCCCGCCAGGCGCCGCTAGCATCGATGCGTCACGGAAGGACGACCCGATGGTGCTCCCCCAGTTCTGGCAGATCACACCGATCGCGCTGGCGGCCCTGGTCGTCGGAACGGCCCACGAGGTCGGACGCCAGCGACTGGCGAGGCGCCAGACCGAAGCCCACCGGCGGGCCCGGTGGCACCGGTCCCTGGCCTTCTACTCCGGCCTCGTGCTCCTGGCCCTGGTCGCTTCGGGTCCGCTCAACCGGTGGTCGATGTCGTGGCTGAGCATCCACATGGTCATGCACGTCCTCGAGATGTTCTACCTGCCCCCGTTGCTGATCCTCGGTGCGCCGTGGGTGCCGCTGCTGTTCTCCGCGCCGGCGGACCGCCGACGGCGATGGCTGCGGTGGTACCACCTGTCCCGGTCGGGTGCCCTACTGCGAGGCCCGGTCGCGGCGCTCACCAACCCGATCGTGGCGATCGTCCTCTTCAACGGGACGATGATCCTGTGGCACCTGCCGGCGGTGTACGACTGGGCCTCGTGGCACCAGTGGGCCATGGACTGGGTCATGGCGCCGATGTTCGTCGTCGTCGGCTATCTGTTCTGGCGGATCATCCTGCCCTCGCACCCGGCTGGACCACGCGGCTCGACCAAGGTCCAGGTGGCGGCCGTGGTGGTCACGGCGTTCGAGATGCTGGTGCTGGCCATGGCGATGGCCATCTTCACCAAGACCCCGTGGTACTCGATGAACGTGGTCATGGACGGGCCCGTGGCGGCCCTGCGCGACCAGCGGTGGGGCGCCGGGATCCTGTGGGTGTGCGGCGACTTCTGGGCCGTTCCCGCACTGGTGCTCATCGCCTACCGCCTGTACGGCACCGAGGGTGGCGTGTCCGCCTCGTTCGAGCGGGCACTCGGCCGGGTCTGACCTTCCGGGGGTGTCCGGCCGACGCCGGGGACGCGTCGCCCCCGGGTTCCGGCCGTCAGCCGACCCCGTCCTCCCGGGCCTGACGCCGCTCGTCGGCCTCCATGGTGCGCAGATAGGCCTTCCACGCCGCCAGGTCGGGGTCGTCGTCGCTCGCCGCCACCGCGGCGTCGGTGGTGGCGGTGCCGTCGGCGGGTATCGCCGACCGGTGCCGGGTCCGGCCCTCGTCGGTGTCGTGGAGCAGGTTCCACCACATGTAGACGGCGAACACCGCGAAGATCGGCCACTCGAACACGTAGGCCCAACTGAGGGAGTTGCCGCCCAGTGCGCGGCCCACCTCGAAGATGAAGGCACTGATGCAGAGGGCCAGCCCGACGGCCAGCGTGAGGTGCAGGCGCACCGCCGGCGCGCCGTGCAGGCGCCTACGCCCGGCGGCGTCCGTCCGCCCGGTGGGCTCGTCGTCCTCGTTCCGCGCGGCCACGGAGTCACCCTACCGACCCCCCATGGGCGCATCGCCATCGTGGCGCCGACCGGGTCCCGGCGCGCCCGGGGATCGCACCAGCACGGGTGTTTCCGGTTGTGCACCTGATCGGTGGATGAATTCCGGCTGTGAGTTTGCTATGAAGTGTCGGGGGAACGCCACCCGGGATCGGCCCGGGTGACGAGTCGGCCGTGACCGACAGGCCCATGGGGACCCGACAGGGCCCTCCGGACGTACGTCAGTGGGAAGTGAGGGTCGTGACAGAGCCTGAAGTGTCGAGACAACACGGGGGGCCGGAAACGGCCGAACCACCCGCGCCGAAGGCGAAGCCCCTCGGCATCATCCTGACCTTCGTGGTGGCGTTCGTCGCCATCGGTGGGGTGGCCGCCTTCTTCATCTCCCAGACCTACACCTCACCGAACTATCCGAACGGGGTGCAGGTGGCACAGTCGCTCGGCACCGTCGACGTCAACGGGCAGTCGGTCCCCCACGTCGCCCTGAAGTTCGCGACATACCCGGACTCGACGGGCTCGGTGAACGGCAAGCAGATCCACCCGAGCGGCAATCCGAGCTGGCCCGCCTACGGGCTGTCGAACCAGTTCCAGGTCCCTGCCCACTCGCTGGTGACGATGACGATCCGGCAGTACGACTCCGGTGGCTCGCTCAACAACCCGTGGTTCGCCAACGTGAGTGGCACCGTCGGCGGAACGGCCACCTTCACCTCGCCGGACGGCAAGACGGAGACGACGAACCACATCGACCCGGACAACATCGGCCACACCTTCACCATGCGGGGTGCCCCGGGCGTCGACCCGGCGTTCTTCCTGAGCGTGCCGCTGCCCACCAACGACAACCTTCCCAACAACCAGACCGACCCGGACGCCGGCCAGTACTACACGGTGAGGTTCAGCTTCATGTCGGGCGACAAGGGGACCTACGCCTGGAACTGCGAGTTCCCGTGCGGGCAGATGGTGGCCAGCTTCGGTGGCGTCATGGGCGCCTACGGATTCATGTCGGGGTTCGTCCATGTCGTTTGAGGAAGAGGTAGACGAGATCGAGGCCAACACCCTTCTCGGGGGTGCGCCGTTCTTCTCCCGACCCGGCGGGAAGATCTTCATCATCTGGCTGGTGTTCACGATCATCGGGGTGCTGATCGGGGTCTACGCCCCCCATCACCTCCTGCCCGGCCTGCACTCGCCCGAGGGCGGCGACGTCTGGGCGACCATGGTGTTCTTCACGGTGCTGGCGGCGCCCGTGGCGGCCCTGGTCTACGCCATCGCCTTCTACAGCCTGTTCGCCTGGCGCCACAAGTCGAACGACCCCGACATGCCGCCGCCGGACGCCGAGCCCCAACGGGGCAACGGACCGATCACGATCGTGTGGCTGTCCGTGTCGACCGTCCTGGTGGTCGTCCTGCTGTTCTGGGGTATCACCGTGTGGAGCGCCCAGCAGGTCGTCCATCCGAACGCCCTCCAGGTGAACGTGACCGGTCAGCAGTGGCTGTGGACCTACAGCTACCCGGGGACGGGCGTGGAGACCCGGACCCTCGAGCTGCCGGTCAACCGGCCTGTCCAGTTCAACGTCACGTCGGTGGACGTGACCCACGGCTTCTGGCCGGCGGCCCTCGGCGTCCAGGTCGACGCCAACCCCAACGTGGTGACCGTCATCCGGACCACCCCCAACACCCTGGGCAGCTTCATCGTCCAGTGCAGCCAGCTGTGCGGCCTCTACCACGCCTTCATGAACAACAACGCCGCCGTGGTCACGACCCAGCAGTTCGACTCGTGGCTCCAGAGCAACGGCGCCACGCCGACCGCCGCGGCGACGGCTGCCGGGGTGTCGTCCGGCGGGTCGACCACGGCCATGGGCAAGTAGGGCGGACATGACGCGCTCCACCGGCAGGATCTCAGGATGCAGCACCGAAAGGGTACGAACGTGACGACAGCTGTGGCTCCACCACTCCTCGAGGACACGCAGCTCGGGCCGAAGGCCGGAGGCTTCTACCGGCACCAGA
>CAZULR010000043.1:7473-13762 GCA_964621235.1 uncultured Acidimicrobiaceae bacterium | reverse complement strand
GTGTCGTCCCCGGCGACCGTGCCGATCACCCCGGCGAACCCGCTCCGGTCGAGCGCCGAGCCTACGACATGGGCGGAGCCGGGCGGTGTGCGCAGGACGATGAGGTTGCCGGAGTGGTCGGCCTCGACCACCCACTCCCCCAGGACCCGCTTCAGGTGGTCCTCGGGCGCCACCTGGTGAGACGGCAGCTCGGGCAGGGCGTAGGCGGTGTCGCCCCCGGGGAGGCGGACCTTCAGGGCGCCCAGCTCCTCGAGGTCGCGCGACACCGTGGTCTGGGTGGCGTCGATCCCCTCGGCGGCGAGCAGCTCCACCAGGTGGGCCTGGCTCCCCACCGCGCTCGACTCCAGCAGCTTGGTGATCCGGTGCTGGCGCTGGTGCTTGGTCACCCGCGTCACGGCGCCGCCGGTGCGTCGGGGCCGGCGGTCACCCAGGCCAGGAGGCCGCGCATGGCGTGCATCCGGTTGGCCGCCTGCTGCCACACGACGCTCTGGGGCCCGTCGACCACCTCGGCACTGATCTCCTCACCCCGGTGGGCGGGCAGGCAGTGCAGCACCACGGCGTCGGGCGCGGCCCGGGCCAGGAGGGCACTGTCGACGGTGAACCCGGCGAAGGCCGCCAGTCTGGTGGCGCGCTCGGCCTCCTCGCCCATCGACGTCCACACGTCGGTGTAGAGGGCGGCCGCCCCGTCGGCGGCCTCGGCCGGGTCATCGGTGACCAGCAGGTCGCCCCCGAACGAGCGCACCAGGGCCACCTCGTCGGCCGTCGGGCCGTAGCCGTCGGGCGAGGCCACCCGGGTGGGGATGCCGGTCATGGAGGCGGCCAGGGCCAACGAGTGCCACACGTTGTTGGCGTCCCCGATGTAGGCGACGGGCCGCTCGGCCACGGCCGGGCCGAACCGCTGACGCAGGGTGACCAGGTCGGCCATCGCCTGACACGGATGGGCCCGGTCGGACAGCAGGTTCACCACCGGGACGGCGACACCGCCGGCGTCGAGGGCGTCCCGCATGCGCTCGAGCGTGCGGTGGTCCATGACGCGGGCGCACAGCACGCGGTGGAAGCAGGCCAGCGTGCGGGCCACGTCCTCGGCGCTCTCCCGGGTGTCGATGCCGACCTCGGTCCCCTGGATGTACACCGGGTGGCCGCCGAGGGCCACCGTGGCCATCTCCGAGCTGTTCCGGGTGCGGGCCGACGGCTTCTCGAAGACCAGGGCGACGCCCCGCCCCGCCAACGTCCGCGACAGGGTCGCCGGGTCCGCCGCGGCCAGGCGCAGCACGGCCTCCAGCCCGTCGGTGCCGAGGTCGTCGACCTCCAGCACGTGGCGCACGGCCCCGACCGGATGCTCCGTGGTGTGTCCGTCAGTCATGGTTGCCTCCTCCGTCGTCGTCGGTCCGGGTCCCGAAGGCGGCGAGCAGCCGCGCCAGGATGCGCGCCAGTGTCGCCACCGCCCGGTCGATGTCGGCGTCGGACACCAGGAGCGACGGGGCGAAGCGGAGCACGTCGGGTCGCGGCGCGTTGATCACCAGTCCGCCCTGCAGCGCCTCGGCGCACGCCGGCCCGGCGAAGTCGTTGACCAGCACCGCGGCCAACAGCAACCCCTGCCCCCGGACGTGGTCGACTCCGGGCAGGCGCTCCAGCGCGTCGCGCAGTCGGGCCCCGGCCGCAGCCGCGCGTTCGGGCACCCGCTCCGCCTCCATCACCGCGAGCGTCGCCCGGGCGGCGGACATGGCCAGCGGCTGGCCACCGAAGGTGCTGCCGTGGTCGCCGGGCACGAAGGCCGCCGCCACCTCGGCCCGGGCCCAGCACGCGCCGACGGGCATGCCGTTGCCCAGCGCCTTGGCCATCGTCACCACGTCGGGCTCGATGCCGAGATGCTGGAAGGCGAACCACCGCCCGGTCCGCCCGAGGCCCGTCTGGATCTCGTCGACCATCAGCAGGACGCCCCGCTCCGTGCACAGGTGGCGGAGGGCGCCGAGGTAGTCCGACGACGGCGTGACCACACCCGCCTCGCCGAGGATCGGCTCCACCAGCACGGCGGCCACCCGGTCGGGGTCGACCGCCGCGTCCATGGCGTCGATGTCGCCGAAGGGGACGTGGTCGAAGCCCTCGGGCATCGGCAGGAACGCCGTCTGCTTCTCGAACTGCCCGGTGGCGGCCAGGGCCGCCAGGGTGCGGCCATGGAAGGCGTCGTTCGTCGACACCACCGTGAAGCGACCGGGCCCGGCCCACCGCCGTGCCAGTTTGAGGGCGCACTCGTTGGCCTCGGCGCCCGAGTTGGCGAAGAAGATCTGCCCACCGCCACGCTCGGTGCCGCCGCCGATCAGCCGGTCGAGCGTGACGGCCACCTCGGGGCCGACCGTGGTGCCGAACAGGTTGGAGACGTGGCTCAGGGTGCGGGCCTGGGTGGCCACCGCCTCGGCCACCACCGGGTGGGCGTGGCCGAGCGACGTGACCGCCAGGCCGGACAGGAAGTCCAGGTAGGGCCGACCGTCGACGTCGAACAGGGTGCTTCCCTCGCCCCGCACGAAGGTCACGGCCGGCTCGGCGTAGTTGTGCATGAGGGCGGAGCGGTCGACGGGCCCGGCCGCGGGGGCACCCGCCTCTCCGACCGCCGAGGTGACGGACTCGGGCGTCACAGGTCGACCCCGACCATCGTCCCCACACCCTCGTCGGTGAAGAGCTCGAGGAGCAGGGCGTGCGGCGTCCGACCGTCCAGGATGTGGGCCCGGCGCACCCCGTGGCGCACGGCCTTGGCACACGCCTCGACCTTGGGGATCATCCCCCCGTTGGCCGCTCCCGAGGCCACCATGTCGTCGAGCTGCTCCGCCGTCACCCGGTGCAGGAGCGAGTGGGGATCGTCGGGGTCCGCCCGCAGCCCCGCCACATCGGTCAGGAACACGAGCTTCTCGGCCTTCAGTGCCGCGGCCAGTGCGCCGGCCGCGGTGTCGGCGTTGATGTTGAACGCCTGCCCCGACCCGTCGGTGCCGATGGTGGCCACCACCGGGATCAGGCCCTGGGCCAGCAGCTGCAGCACGATCGTCGGGTCGACGCCGACCACGTCGCCGACGAACCCCAGGGCCTCGGACCGGGCGGTGGCGCTGATGAGGTTGGCGTCCTCGCCGGACAGCCCGACGGCCAAGGCCCCGTGCACGTTGACGGTGCTCACGATGTCGCGGTTGACCTTGCCCACCAGGACCATCCGCACGAGGTCGATGGTGTCGGCGTCCGTCACCCGGAAGCCGTCCTGGAACTCGACCTCCTTGCCCACCCGTTCCATGAGGGCGCCGATCTGGGGGCCCCCGCCGTGGACGACGACGGGCAGCATGCCCACCGAGCGCATCAGGACGATGTCCTCGGCGAACGAGGCGAGGGCCTCGTCCTCGTCGACCTCGGCCTGGCCGGGCTTGGCCCGGAGCACGTTCCCCCCGTACTTGACCACCACCACCTTGTCGAGGAAGCGGCGGATGTAGGGCAGGGACTCGACCAGGACGGCGGCCTTGTCGACCGCTCCGCTGGCGGGGGCCTCCGTGGATCCGCTCACGACGTCGTCCGGTTCTCGTCGATGTAGCCGTAGCCGAGCTCGACACCCATGACGACGCCCGTGCCGTCGGCCAGTCCCAGCCCGCACTCGATCGACACCAGCGAACCGCCCATGTGGGCGGCCACGGCGTCGCGGTCGTAGGGCACCTCGATGCCGCCCCGGCACACCGTGGTGCCGCCGTAGGAGATCGTGAGGCGGTCCATGTCGAAGTCGACGCCGGCCGAGCCGAGCTCACTCGCCACCCGGCCCCAGTAGGGGTCGGCCCCGTTGACGGAGCACTTCACCAGCAGCGAGTCGGCCACCTTCCGGGCCGCCCGGTGGGCCTCGCCGTCGGAGCGGGCCCCGACGACCTGCACCTGGAAGATGCGCGACGAGCCCTCGGCGTCCTCCGCCATCTGCCGGGACAGGTCGGCACAGGCCTCGGTCACGGCGTCGACGAGCACGTTCGGATCACACGGCCCGGCCCGGCCCGAGGCCATGAGCACGACGGTGTCGTTGGTCGACGTGCAGCCGTCGACCGACATCGAGTTGAACGAGTCGGCCACGGCGGCCCGCAGCACGTCGGCCAGCGGGCCCGGCTCCACGGCGGCGTCGGTGGTGAGGAAGGCCAGCATGGTCGCCATGTTCGGCGCCAGCATGCCGGCGCCCTTGGCCATGCCCGCCACGGTGAAGGTCGGATGGGCCACCAGCACCTCCTTGCGGGACGAGTCCGTGGTGAGGATGCCCGCCGCCGCGTCGGCACCGGCCCCGTCGCCGACGGCCCGGGCGTGCACGACCCGCGGGATGCCCGACTCGATCACGTCCATCGGCAGGGGGATCCCGATGAGGCCGGTGGAGCAGACGAGCACCTCCTCGGGGGCCACGCCCAGGCCCTCGGCGGTCAGGCGGCACATGGTGGTGGCGTCCGCCCGCCCTCGGTCGCCGGTCGCCGCGTTGGCGTTGCCACTCGAGACCAGCACGGCGGCGGCCCGGCCCCCGGAGGACGCCAGGTGGGCCCGGCTCACCTGCACCGGTGCCGCGCAGGCCAGGTTCTGCGTGAAGGTGGCGGCCGTCGGTACGGGGCGGCCGTCCGCCGTGGCGAGCAGGGCCAGGTCGAGCGCTCCGTTCGCCTTGATGCCGGCGGCCAGGCCGGAGGCGACGAACCCGGCGGGGGTGGTGATGCTCACGGGTACACCCCGACCAGCGGCAGCCCGGTGCCCTCGGGCAGCGCGAGGGCGAGGTTGGCGCACTGGACGGCCTGACCGGCCGCCCCCCTGATGAGGTTGTCGATGGCCGACAGCACCACGACCCAGCCCGTGCGGGGGTCGACCCGGACCGACAGGTGGGCGGTATTCGACCCGCTGGCCGCCTTGGTCGACGGCGGGGCGTCGGCGACGACGACGAAGGCCTCGTCGTCGTAGCGCTCGTGCAGGAGTTGCATGGCATCCTCCGTGGTCAGCGTGCCGGGATCGGCGGGGCGGGCGTAACAGGTGGCCAGGATGCCCCGCACCATGGGCGCCAGGTGGGGCGTGAACAGGACGGTGGTACCGAGTCCCTGTTCCATCTCGGCGGTGTGGCGGTGATCGAGCAGGCCGTAGGCGACGAAGTCCTCGTCGACCGCGGCGAAGTGCAGATTGTCCTTCGGCGCCCGGCCGGCGCCCGACGTACCGCTGGCGGCATCCACGACCAGGGGCGGCCCCCCGGAGGCCGCCAGTGCGAGCACACCCGCCTCGACCAGCGGGGCGAGCGCCAGGAGGGTGGCCGTCGGGTAGCACCCGGGAGCGGCGATCCGGGTGGCGCCGACCAGCTGGTCACGATGCAGCTCGGGCAGTCCGTAGGCGAAGGTGCCGAGCAGCTCGGGCACCAGGTGCTCCTCGCCGTACCAGGTCGGGTAGAGGTCGGGATCGGCCAGGCGGAAGTCGGCGGCCAGGTCCACGATGACGCCCACCCGGTCGACCAGGTCGGGCACCAGGTGCTGGGACTGCCCGTGGGGCAGCGCCAGGAACACGACGTCGAGGCCGTCGAGGGCGGCGGCGTCCGTCGGCCCGTAGGTGAGTGTCGGGTAGGCCGCCGCCAGCGACGGGGTGTGGGTGGCCACCGGGGCGCCGGCCTGCGCGCCGGCGGTGGCCACGGCCACGTCGAAGTCGGGGTGCCCGGCGCACAGTCGGAGGAGCTCGGCCCCGCCGTAGCCCGAGGCGCCGACGATCCCCACCTTCTTCGAGCTCCCCGACATGCTGCAAGTCTATGCACAATCTCGCATGATTATGCAACTACGGCCGTCGGGCGTCGCTCCAGGGCGCCGATGCGGGGCGGACGGCGGCCGGGAGCCCCGACGCCCGGCCGGTAGCGTGAGCCCATGGACCGGACTGCTGCGTTCGCCGACGCCACCCCCCTCTCGTTCTGGCTGGACGAACCCGGGGCCCCGGAGCCGGCCGCACCGCTCGTCGGGCCCACCCGTGCCGACCTGGTGGTCGTCGGCGGCGGCTACACCGGCCTGTGGGCGGCCCTGCTGGCCAAGTCCGCCGACCCGTCCCGGGACGTCGTGGTCGTAGAAGGCGACCGCTGCGGCTGGGCGGCCTCGGGCCGCAACGGCGGCTTCTGCGCCGCCAGCCTCACCCACGGGCTGGCCAACGGGGTGGAGAGGTTCCCGGACGAGGTGGGGGCGCTCGAGCAGCTGGGCCGGCAGAATCTCGACGCCATCGAGGCCACAGTCGCCGCCGAGGGCATCGACTGCGACTTCGAGCGCACCGGCGAGCTCGACGTGGCCACCGA
>CAZULR010000043.1:2782-7373 GCA_964621235.1 uncultured Acidimicrobiaceae bacterium | reverse complement strand
CCGAGGGCATCGACTGCGACTTCGAGCGCACCGGCGAGCTCGACGTGGCCACCGAGCCCCACCAGGTCGCCTGGCTGCGCGAGGCCGAGTCCCTGGCCCGTGAGCACGGCGCGCATCCGATCTTCCTCGACGGCGACGAGCTCCGGTCGGAGGTCCACTCCCCGATCTACCGGGCCGGGCTCTGGGAGCCCGACAGCTGTGCACTGGTCAACCCGGCTCGGCTGGCCTGGGGGCTGCGGGCGGCCTGCGAGCGCGCCGGGGTCCGCATCCACGAGCACACCCGGGTGGAGGGCCTGGCCCCCGGCGGGCCGGGAACCGGTGCCGCCATGGTCGTGGCGACCACCCACGGCCAGGTGACCGCGCCCCGCGTGGTACTGGCCACCAACGCCGCGCCGTCACCGGTGAAGCGGCTCCGCAAGTACGTCGTCCCCGTCTACGACTACGTGCTCATGACCGAGCCCCTGAGCGCGGCCCAGTCGGGGGCCCTCGGCTGGAAGCGCCGCCAGGGCATCGGCACCACCGGCAACCAGTTCCTCTACTACCGGCGCACCGCCGACGACCGGATCCTGTTCGGCGGCTACGACGCCGTCTACCACTACGGCAGCGCCATGGGTGCGCCCCTCGAGCAGCGGCCGGCGACGTTCGAGGTCCTCTCGACCCACTTCGCCCGGACGTTCCCGATGCTCGAGGACGTCCGGTTCTCCCATGCCTGGGCCGGGGCCATCGACACGTGCTCGCGGTTCTGCGCCTTCTTCGACCGGTCCTTCGACGGCCGCGTGGCCTCCGCGGCGGGCTACACCGGCCTCGGGGTCGGGGCGAGCCGCTTCGGCGCCCGGGTCGCCCTCGACCTGGTCTCCGGTGTGGAGACCGAGCTGACACGCCTGCGCTTCGTCCGCTCCAAGCCCATCCCGTTCCCCCCCGAGCCGGCTCGCGCCATCGGCATCAACCTCACGCGGTGGTCCATGGCCCGGGCCGACGCCCACCAGGGGAAGCGGAACCTGTGGCTGCGGGCCCTCGACGCGGTGGGACTGGGCTTCGACTCCTGAGCGGGACCCGGTCGGCTCAGGACGACCGGGCGTCCGCCAGCAGCCGGTCGTCGTCGGCCATCAGCGCCCGGGCCAGCTCGCGGATCATGGCCACCACCTCGGGGTGCTCGTCCGCGTCCCAGCCCGCCAGCAGCTCGCTCAACGAGTCGCGCCGCGCCGCGGTCAGCCGCTCGATGGCGTCGTCCCCCGCTCCGGTCACCTCGAGCCGCCGACCGTCGGGCCGGTCCACGCAGGCGATCAGGCCGCACTCCTCGAGCTCGTCCACTCCCTCGCGCAACCGGTCGGGGTCGACCCGCAGCTGCGCCCCGACCTCTTCGACCGTGG
The DNA here is from genome assembly GCA_964621235.1 of uncultured Acidimicrobiaceae bacterium. Taxonomy (GTDB): domain Bacteria; phylum Actinomycetota; class Acidimicrobiia; order Acidimicrobiales; family RAAP-2; genus Bog-756. The sequence continues at coordinate 6,003 of CAZULR010000043.1, read as the reverse complement.
CGTCGGGACGGTCGGCGACGCGGTAGAGGAGCCAGCACGCCCGCGGGTGGAGGTCGAGGCCGGCCCGACTCGCCAGCATCACGTAGAGCTCGCGCCGGTTCTCGTGGCTGACGGCGCGCTCCAAGATGAGCTGGACCTCGTCGAGGGAGTTGCGCGGTGAGGGCAGACCCAGGTTCTCGGCGGGCTCCGAGTCCCGGATGGCCTTGCGCAGCGGCACCTCGGGCAGGGTCCAGCTCAGCAGGAAGGCCACGAAGGCGATGGGCACGCCCAGCAGGAACATCGTCTGGATGGTGTGGGCGATGCCGTCGACGACCCCCGCCTGGACGGCGGCGGGCAGTCGGTGGATCGAGCCCGGGTCGTCGCCACTGAGGCTGAGGCCGGCGGGCGCGGCGTGGAGGTGGAGCGCCCGCAGCACATTGCCAAGGAGGAGGTTGGCAAAGACGGCTCCGAAGACCGCGGCCCCGAACGAGCCCCCGATGGAGCGGAAGAAGGTGACGCCCGAGGTGGCGGTCCCGAGCTCGGCGTAGGGGACGGCGTTCTGGACGGCCACGGTGAGCACCTGCAGGATCAGCCCGAGCCCGAAGCCGAACACGGCCATGGACGCGGCGGCCGACCACGCCCCGGTGTGCACCCCGATGAGCGACATCAGGTAGAGGCCGACGGTCATGAGCCCCGTACCGACCACGGGGAACACCTTGTAGCGCCCCCATCGGCTCACCAGCAGGCCCGAGCCGATCGAGGCCACCAGGAGACCGCCCATGAGCGGGAACAGCCGGAGGCCGGACTGGATGGCGCTGACGCCGCGGACGTCCTGGAAGAACAGCGGAAGGAAGGTCAGGGCACCCAGCATGGCGAAGCCGACCACGAAGCCGATGGCGCTGGCGGCGCTGAAGACGCGGTTGGCGAACAGGGGCAGCGGGATGATGGGCTCGACGGCCCGGCGCTCGGCCAGCAGGAAGAGGATGGCGAACACGACGCCGGCGACCGCCAGCCCGATGATGAACGGCGACCCCCACGGGTAGGACGACCCTCCGAGGCTGGTGAACAGGACGAGGGACGTGGCCGACAGGGCGATCAGCGCGGTGCCGAGATAGTCGATGACGTGGTGGACGCGCGTCGACACCGCGGGCAGCGCCAGCGCGGTCACGATCAGGGCGACGGCTCCGATGGGGATGTTGATGTAGAAGATCCAGCGCCACGAGAGGTAGTCGACGAAGACGCCGCCGATCAGCGGGCCGATCACCGAGGTCACACCGAACATGGCCATGAACAGGCCCATGTAGCGGCCGCGCTCGCGGGGGGAGACCACGTCACCGACGATCGTCATCGCCCCGATCATGAGGCCGCCGCCGCCGAGCCCCTGGATGGCCCGGAAGGCGATGAGCTCGATCATCGACGTGGACAGCCCGGCGAGCGCCGAGCCCACCAGGAAGATCACGATCGCCGCCTGGAAGAAGGACTTGCGGCCGTAGAGATCGCCGAGCTTCCCCCACAGGGGGGTCGAGACCGTCGAGGCCAGCAGGTAGGCGGTCACCACCCAGCTGAGGTGCGAGGCCCCGTGCAGGTCGCCCACGATGGTGGGCAGCGCGGTCGAGACCACGGTCTGGTCAAGCGCGGCGAGGAACATGCCCAGCATCAGTGCGCCGATGACCACCAGCACCTGACGGCGGGGCAACGCGGCGGGGGGCTCCTGCACTCCTTGTGTGGCGGTGTCGGTCATGGGTGGCGGGACTCCCCTCGGCTCCCCACCGAACATAGGCGGCCCGACGGGGCGATCAGCCGATCACCCCGTCGATCACCGTGCCCCCGTCCACCTCAGCGGAGTGCGGCGCGGTGGGCCTGCTCGACGGCGAGGATGCAGTCGGCCCGCAGTCCGCCGATCTCCTCGTCGGTGAGCGTGCGGTCGAGCGCACAGAAGCGCAGCCGGTAGGCCAGGCTGCGGACGCCCTCCCCCAGGGACTCCCCCCGGTAGACGTCGAAGAGCTGCACCGATTCGAGCAACTCGCCACCGACCGTGGCCAGGGTGGCCTCGACCCGACCGGCCGGCACGGCGTCGGGGACGACAAAGGCCAGGTCGATGTCGGAGGACGGGAACCGGCTGATGGGCACCGACTCGGACGGTCGCCGGGGGGCGCGCTGCGGATCGAGGAGCACGCCCAGGTCGAGATCGAGCCAGCCGACCCGGCGGGGCCGCCCGTCCGCCCCGACCAGTCCGAAGGTCTCCACGAAGGTCGGGTCGAGCTCGCCCACCTCGCCCAGCAGCTCGCGGCGGCCACCGTCCACCTCGCGCCCGCACAGCAGCGTGGCGGAGCGGTATTCGTGGGTCACCCGGCCGGCACCGCCCCCGCCGTGGTGGCCCTGCTCCAACTCCCACCCGTCCAAGGCCAGCGCCTCGGCCACGGTGTGCCAGGCGGCGACGGCGGACCAGGCGTCGTCCGCCTCACCGGCGAACACGGCGCACAGTCGTTCGTCGACGTCGGCCGGCGGGCCCTCGGGATCCGGGATCTCGGCCATCCGGAACACGGATCCCACCTCGAAGAAGCGGAGGTCACCCTGACGGCGCTCGGCGTTGTAGACGAGGGCGCGCACCAGCCCGGGGGCCATCGACGACCGCAGGAACCGCTCGGCGTCGACGAGGGGGTTGGCCACCTCGATGGACGGGGGCGGGAAACCGGCCGCCACCTGGTCGGCCTCGGTGACGAACGCGGTGGTCCACGCCTCGGAGGCGCCGAGTCCGCACAGCACGTCCTTGAGCCTCCGGCGCTCCTGCTGGTACCGGGTCAGGCGGCCGGGCTGGGGCCAGGCGGGATGCCGGCGCGGCAGCCGGGAGTAGCCGAAGGTGCGGGCCACCTCCTCGGCCAGGTCGGCCTCGCCCATGGGCGCGGGACGGATGTCGGGACGGAACGTCGGCACGACCACCGTGATCGGGTCGTCGTCGTCGCCGGTCGGCACCGCCTCCATGCCCAGGGGCTCCAGCAGTCCGGCGATGGCGGTGGCGCCGAGACCGGTGCCGAGCAGGCCGTTCACCCGTGACGGGCGGACGGTCACCTCGAGGGGCACGGGCACCCCGGGTCCGACCACGTCGAGCACACCCCCGGCCAGGGCCAGGTCCGGGCCGCCGGTGAGGGCGAGGAGCTCGCAGAAGCGCTCGGCGGCCCGGTCGATGCCGGCGGGGTCGCAGCCCCGCTCGAACCGGGCGCTGGCCTCGGTGCGGAGGTTCA
>CAZULR010000043.1:0-2682 GCA_964621235.1 uncultured Acidimicrobiaceae bacterium | reverse complement strand
CCGGCGGGGTCGCAGCCCCGCTCGAACCGGGCGCTGGCCTCGGTGCGGAGGTTCAACCGCTTGGAGGTGCGGGCGATGGCCATCGGCACGAAGTAGGCCGCCTCGAGCAGGACCCGGGTGGTGCCCGAGCCGATCTCCGACGAGGCGCCGCCCATGATCCCGCCGATGCCGACCGGGGCGCCGGTGGCGTCGCAGATGAGGCAGTCCTGGCCGGTGTCGCCCAGGCCGGGGCCGGGCCTACCCAGGGTGCGCTCCACGCCGTCGAGGGTCGTGACCGTCTCGCCCGCCCCGGCGCGGCGCACGAGGAGCCCCCCGCCGGCCAGCCGGTCGAGGTCGTAGGGATGGGTGGGCTGACCGAGCTCCAGCATCACGTAGTTGGAGGCGTCCACGACGTTGTTGATCGGGCGCATGCCGGCCGCCACGAGGCGCCGGGCGAGCCACGCCGGCGACTCCCCCACCCGGACCCCCGTCAGCACCCGGCCGGTGAACCGGGGGCACAACTCGAGATCGTCCACCTCCACCGTGACCGCTGGCCCCACGGCGGGACCGACGGGCGGCGCCGACGGGACCGGCGCGCCCGGGTCGACCCGGGCCACCAGGTCGACGGTCGACGGCACCGCGCATGGAAGGCCCATCCGGGCGGCCAGGTCGCGGGCGACGCCGGCCATGCACCAGGCGTCGGGCCGATTGGCTTCGACGGCGATGTCGAACACCACGTCGGGGACGATGCCGAGAGCCTCGGTGAGCGCCACGCCGGGTCGGGCGCCGTCGACGTCGTTCAGGATCAGGATGCCGGCGTGGTCCTCGGACAGCCGCAGCTCGCGCCCCGAGCACAGCATCCCGTTGGACACCATGCCCTTCATCTTCCGTCGGCCGATGGCGAACCCGCCGGGCAGGACCGCCCCCACGGGGGCGAGGGCCACGAGGTCGCCCACGGCGAAGTTCTTCGCCCCGCAGGCCACCTCGACCGACCCGGCGCCGTCGGTCACCACCACGCGACGGATCCTGTCCGCGCCCTCGATGGCGGTGACCTCCTCGATCCGGGTGACGACCACGTCGCCAAGGCCTTCGCCCACGGTCTCGACCCCTTCGACCACCAGGCCGAGGTCGTCCAGGGTCGCGGCGATCTCCGCCGGGTCACCGGCGAAGGGTGCGAAGTCTCGGAGCCAGGAAAGGGGAACTCGCAACGCTGTCCTCTCGGGGGGTGCGCGTCAGAACTGGCGCAGGAACCGGATGTCGTTCTCGATGAGGGCCCGCATGTCGGCGATCTGGTGGCGCATCTGTGCGCAACGGTCGATGCCGAAGCCGAACGCGAACCCCGTCCACACGTCGGCGTCGATGCCCACGGACGCGAACACCGCGGGGTCGACCATGCCGCAGCCGCCCAGCTCGATCCACCCGGTCTGGGAGCAGGTGCGGCACCCCTCGCCGCGGCAGATCGCACAGGTCACTTCGAACTCCGCGGACGGCTCGGTGAAGGGGAAGTACGCCGGGCGGAGCCGCGCTTGGATGTCCGGGCCGAAGTAGGCCGTGGTGAAGGTCTCGATGGTGCCCGCCAGGTCGGCGAAGGTGATCCCCCGGTCGACGACGAGGCCCTCGATCTGGTGGAAGACGGCGAGGTGCCGGGCGTCGGGTGTGTCCCGTCGATAGCAGCGCCCGGGCATGACGGCGTGGATCGGCAGCGTGCCGTCGAGGACGGCCTGCTCCATCAGGTGGATCTGCACGGGCGAGGTATGGGTGCGCAGCAGCGTCGACTCCGGCTCGCCCAGGTGGAGGTAGAAGGTGTCCCACATGCCCCGTGCCGGGTGGGCCGGCGGAATGTTGAGGGCGCCGAAGTTGTACCAGTCGGTCTCGATCTCGGGACCCTCGGCCACCTCGAAGCCCATGCCCACGAACACGTCCTCGAGCGCGTCCCGGGTCTGGGAGACGAGGTGGAGGTGGCCGCGGGACGCAGGCCCGGGGACGGTGCCGGGCACGTACTCGGTGAGGTCGAGCTGCGAGGCGGCCATCTCGGCGGAGAGCTCGGCGAAGCGGAGCTCGACCCGTCGCGACTCGAGCAGCTCCTCGACGGTGGATCGGGCCTCGTGGAGCTTGCGGCCGAGTTCCCTCTTCGCCTCGGGGTCCATCGCGCCGAGCGCACGCGACGCCTCGGCCAGTGCCGACTTCTTGCCCGACACCGTCGCCGCCACGTGGCGGATCTCCTCGGTGGTCGCGGCGGCGGCGATCGCCCCCCGGGCCTCCTCCACGAGGGCCTCGACGTCGTCGGGACTCATCGGGTGCCCCCGTCGTCGCCCGGGACCTGTGTCGGCGCATCCATGGCGGACATCGTAGGGCGGCCCGGGCCACCCCCCTGCCCCGGTGCCGTCCGGCGCTGGCGCTGTGCCTCGAAGCACAGCACGGCGGCCGACACCCCCACGTTGAGGGACTCGGAGCGACCGGCCATGGGGATCGTCACCCCGGCATCGAGGGTGGCGACCAGGGCCCCGTCGAGCCCGCCGGCCTCGTTGCCGAGCACCAGGGCCACCGGTCCGGTCCAGTCGAAGGCGGCATAGTCGGTGCCACCCCGCACCACGGTGGCGACGGTGGTGAGGCCGAAGCGCCTCAGCGCGCCGACGGCGTCGGCGCCGCCGCCGCCCTCCACCACCGGCACGTGGAACAGCGAGCCGGCCGTGGCGCGCACGC